>CALMZE010000199.1 GCA_937870585.1 uncultured Sphingomonadales bacterium
CGACGCTGGCGCAGACGCAGCGGCGGGAGGAGGGGCCGCTGCGGCTTTGGCGCCAGACGCCGGTTGCGGGGATGGTGCCACAGCGGGAGAGGCCGCAGCACCATGACCCCAGGGAGACGCCGCATCAGGATCGCGCGAGATATACAGCTCGAACCCTTCGGTGCGGACATGGAGTTCGTTGAGGTCAGACGCCTGAAACTGGCGCACCAGTTCCTCAACGTCATGATCCATGGAGGCGTTGGTCTGGCTCATTCCTTCAACCCCGCAGCGCTTCGATCGCTTCGGCAGTAAGGCCGATGCCGCGATCCTTCAGATTGCGCGAATGCGCCTGTTCCAGCCGATAGAGCGCGTCTGCACGCGGATCCTGCGCATTCCATTTGAGCCAGCTGTCACTCAGCGCCGCATATTCAGGAGCCATTTGCGCTGGACGGGCCGCGCCTGCGCGCTGGTTATACTCTGCGAGCGAAATCTTGCCCGCCGTCGTCGTATAGACATCCTGCTTGCCACCGAGGCTCGACACACCGGGCGCAAGACCTGCGGGCATCGGCACCCCCTCCCCTTGCACCACCGTGGGCGGCAATTGCGAGATGTAGCGGGCGGACTGGCCATTATGCTGCATCATCACATGACTGGAGAGGCGCTGAGACGGCAGATCAACCAGCCCGACCATTTCACCGAGAAAATCCCTCCCGAACTCATCATTGAACAAGGGGCGGAACCGGTCTGCGCGCTCATCGATCGTCATCCAGTCGTCATGATCGTAGACGCCTGCTACATGCGCGAAATCCTTGATGATCGAGAAATAGACGATGGCGCCTGCGTCCATCATCTGATCGCGCGACCAGGTGGAGACCCGACGCCACAGCGCGGCAATGGCATCCTTGATCTTGGCCGTCAGCGTTTCAAACGTGTCCGCCAGTTCCTCGGCAGAGCCCATGCCAACCGGCATATAATTGTCGCTGAGCACATCAGACGTATAGAGCCCCACGCCCACCAGCTTGTCGGCAGTAAATTCGGGCTTGGATTCAAAGCTGCCCCAATCGTCCATCAGGTAGAAGTGGCAATCCTTCACCTCCATCGTGACGGTCAGATTATTATAGGCAATGTCATCACCCACGCCGTCAAGCCACGGATAATCACCCTGTGCGAGATCGGTGAAATCGCGCACGATCAATTCACGGTCCGGTCCGAGCCGATAGGGGCCACTATTGTTGAGCGTCACCCGGCTCTCGCACGAAATCATGAAGCCATATTGAGAGACAGCCGCCAGAAAGCCATGCGCGGCCTTGTGCAGCCGGTCGCCATTCTCACAGCGATGCAGATCGGCATGGAACACCTGAACGCGGCGTTCCGGCAGCAACTGAACGCGCTGGCCGAATTCGCGCGCATTGAGATGACCGTCCTCACGCTGCTGCGCCAGTTTGAAGCGCCTCCAGAAATCGAGGACATAGACGACATCCTCAGCCGCATCCTCCGGCCTCAACATGCCGAAATTGATCAGCATTTCGCGGCCCAACAGATAGAAGGTCGGCAGGCCCCAGCCCGGCAGATTGCCGAACTTCGCGCCCATCAGCCGCGCCCGGTCTCCAATCTCTTCAGCGGGCATCACCGCTTCGATCTTCCGCAGCAAGGTGGGGTAGCGGTAGAAGCAGTTGAGATAGCTCAGCAGCATATAGGCCGGCACAGGGAACAGCTTTGATTCCTGCACGGTACGGGTGACGCACAGCCAATAGGTATCGTCCCCGATCGTCTGGATAGCGTTATTCGCTTCCAGCAGCTGACGATAGGTCAAGCCTGTCTCGCCGTCGCGCATGATGCCACCCTCTTCCTCGCAAAGTCGAACCTGATCAGGCGATTCATATCGCTGCGAAATTGGGCAGTGGCAATTAGCGGATATCCGTCATTTGATGGACGTGTTCCGGGTTAGGGGACATTCGCGCTCTTGATCCTCATTCCCATTTATCGGAACTTCGGATATATGGCCCGTCAGGCCGCCTGAGCATGTAGAGCGGCCAGGGAGAGCGCGCCATGGTGCATCTGGACCTGAAATTGCTGCGCAGTTTTGCAGCCGTTGCTGCCGATTGTTCGGTGACGCGCGCGGCGCAGCGGCTCAATCTCACCCAGCCCACGGTTTCGGGCCAGTTGAAGGAGCTTGAAAAGGAACTCGGCTTCGTCCTGTTCCACCGCAGCACACGCAGTGTCATCTTGAGCGAGCGCGGTGAACGCCTGCTGCCGCTTGTCCACAAGATACTGGATGATGCTGATCTGCTGCGATCAGAAATCGAAGGGATGCAGGCTGCCCGCGCCAACGCCTTCCGGCTGGGCGCGGCCATGTACACGCTTGAATTCACTGAACGATCCGACCTGCTGGACGCCTATGCCCAAGCAACTCCGCAAACCCGCCTGCTGATCGACAATCGCTTGCAGCATGTCCAGGCGCAGGACCTGTTGGCCGGAAAGCTCGACGCCGCACTGATGCTGGGCATCGCCGCCAAAATTGCCGTGACTGAGCGGGATTTGCGCCTGATTGCCCAGGGCGCGATTATCAATGAAATCACTTATCCCGACAGTCTGGAGCGCGTCTTGCTTGGCACGCGACGCGTGGGAATGCTGGTTCCATCCGCCTCAACCCTTGCCCGATTCGACAAGATTCCACCGGAAGCCTTGAATGGAGTGGAGATCGCGATGCTCGGCAAGGAACATGGCGCGGCCTTCATTCAGCCCATTGCCGAGTTTTTCACGCTCAATGGCGCAACTCTCATCGAATTGTCAGAAGGCAACGCCATCGCGGTCGAGCGCCACGCCGCCCGGCATCAGCTTTGCGCGCTGTGCATAGGCTGGTTTCCGCCCCCGCCCGGCATGGTGTTTCGCCATGTGATCGGGCTCGACTCCGTGCTGGATTTCGCGCTCGTCCTCGGGGCATCCCCAAACAAGGCCGCGCGCAACTTTTTCGAATTCGCTAAAGCGCGACTGCCGGAAACCGTCGCGACTGAGAAAACGGAAATTTGAGACGCTTGGCAGAAGGACGGAGTTTGAAGTTACGATAACGCATTGCAACTTTTGTGTTTTCGTCAAATTCGCATTCCGTCACCCCCGCCAATGCCCCCTAGAAAGATGTGTTCGACAAACTGCGGGCTTCAGGGGCCGGGGAAAGTTCGAACGCATAACGCCTGCTCCGCACGATCAAGTCTTGCGGGACCGGGGCAGACAGGCGTTGGCTGGCATCGGTCAGCACACATCCAGAACGTGCCTTGGGAGCGATTGTCGCATATCTCTACGTGCTGGAAGCCAAAGGTGTGATGCTCAGTGAGGCCTGTGTCGGCACGCAATAGCGTAGAGCGCACTCAGGCCAAATGCGCGCCGCTCAGGAAAATGCGCACACAGCGTTTGGCATGAGCAAAGTTCGCCCCGGCATCGGGCAGCGCCATACCGACCAGCATGGCATTGTGGAGCGGAGAGAGCGCCATGGCGACGAACAGCATCGTTTGTTCAACCGAATCGTCCGCCTCCAGCCGGTGACGGCGCAAAAAGGCTGCGAGTGGGCCGATCATGAAGTCCAGATGGCCACGCTGGATGGAGGATGCGAGTTCGGGAAACTCATTGGCCTCGCGCAGGAAGAGTGCCCCCATCCCGTAACTGTCGGGCTGGGTCAGTTCCTTGTGCAGATCCAACACATAATGTTCGAGTGCGGCGTGCAGACTTTGACCGTGAAGCTCAATGTCAGGCTCAAGCCTTGGAAACCGGCCTGCGCCCAGCAGAACACAGGCGCGGAACAGCGACTCCTTGTCCTTGTGCCAGGCGTACAGTGTACGCTTGGTGATGCCGGCGGCAGCGGCCACATCGTCCATCGTCGTTCCGCGATAGCCGCGCGTGACGAAGATTTCGCGCGCAGTCTCCAGCAGTTTCGCCATGCGGCTTTGCGTCGTTGCGGCCGACGGGCGGCCGCGACGAGCGGGGGAATGGGTTGTGTCGGTTTGAGGGGCAAGATCCATCTGCGCGTCATCTCCTGTCCTCATCCATAGCGCAAATTCTTCTTGATAAATATACTAATCGGTATATCTTCAATTCGAAGAGCGGTCACACCTGCCGCCAGAGAGGATTTATGCGCCAGGAGCGAGACACCCACTCAAACCTCATGCCCTTGGCCCGAGTGCATGGCATAGGTGATGTCCGGCTTGACCCTGTGCCGCGTCCCGCCTGTGGGCCGCATGACGCGATCGTGGCGGTTGCTGCGTGCGGCATTTGCGGCAGCGATCTGAGCTATATCGCCCAAGGCGGCCTTGGCGGCACCGAACCCCTCGCCGCGCCGCTCCCGATAGGCCATGAATTTGCAGGGACAGTGATTGAAGTCGGCGCTGCTGTGGAGGGCGTTCCGCTCGGACTGCGTGTCGCGGTCAATCCGGATCGCGCCTATATTGGTGGCGGCGGGCCGGATGGTGCGATGGCCCCCTTCATCCGCGTGTCCGGCGCGGAATTGGGTGAGACGCTCTTCCCTTTGCCCGATACGCTGAGCTTTGCCGAAGCGTCGCTCGCAGAGCCCATGTCGGTCGCCTTGCACGGCCTGCGCCTTGCAGGCGTCACCGCGCAAGACAAGGTGGCCATTATCGGCGCAGGCCCAATTGGCCTGTGCGCCCTGGTGATGCTCACGCATCTGGGGACAAAGCAGGTCGCTATATTCGATCGCGTGCCCGAACGGCTGGAACGCGCCTGTGCTTTGGGGGCAGGGCTGGCCGTCAATGTCAGCGAAGAGCCGATGGAAGCCGCTCTGGCGCGCTATCATGGCAAAGGCGAACGCTTTGGCAGGCCGCATGTTGGGACCCATGTCTTTGTCGATTGTGCAGGCTCGGTTCCGGCGCTGGAGGCCGCGCTCAGTGTGGCGCAATATCGCGCGCGGGTGGCGGTGATCGCACTGCATCACGCCCCGCTCTCGCTTGATTTGTTTCATCTGATGGCCAATGAAATCGCGCTGTTCGGCTCCATTGCTGACGCGCGCGCTGCTGAATTTGGAGAGGCTATCGCCATGCTTGCTGCGGGGCACCAAGACCTGTCTCCGCTGGTTAGCCACCAAATCCCGTTCAGCCGCTTCGCCGATGCGCTGGCCCTTGCGGGAGACCCCAGCCGCGCCGCGAAAGTGGTGCTGACCTTTGACGAGGCCGCATGACGACATCTCCCCCTATCATCCGGATTGACGATCTGGCGGACCCGATCGTCTCGCCCGAACTGGCCGCTTGGCGCGAGGGCGACCCGACCTTCCCCTGCCCGATGAGTGTGGATGATGTTCTGAACCGGGCCTGCGCCGAAACCGGCCTATCCGATTTTGGCGGCGACACCGGTTTTCGCGAGCGGCTGACTGTCATCCTTCAGGCGCTTTACGAGGATGAGGGGCTCACGCGCGGCGGGCGCATCTTCGTGCTGCAACAGGCCGTGCGCGCGATGGCGAACCGGCTGCGGATCGAAGATCTGGTCAAGCGCCATCCAGACATCCTCGATGTACCGATTGAAAAGCCGATCTTCATTGCCGGGCTGCCGCGCTCTGGCACCACGCATCTGGTCAATTGGCTGTCGCGCGATGATCGGCTCAATGCGCTGACCTTGTGGGAATCGGAAGAGCCGGTGGCTTCAGCCCCGGTGGCAGCGGGCGAGGCCGATCCGCGTCTCGTCCGTTCAGCCGCCTATTGGGGCGCGTTCGGCGCGCTGGTGCCTCATATGAGCGCGATGCACGAAATGGCCGCGAACGACATCCATGAAGACAATGAACTGCTTTTCATGGATATGAATTGCTACAATTGGGAGTTTTCCGCACGCCTGCCGCGCTGGACAGACCATTATCTCGCGCATAACCGCGCTATCTCCTATGCATACGAAAAGAAAGTGTTGCAGGTGATCGCCTGGCAGCGCGGGGTTCAGACGGGACAGTCTGGCCGCAGACGCTGGCTGCTCAAATCGCCGCAGCACATGGAAAATCTGACGGCGATCAAATCGGCTTTCCCCGATGCGACGATGGTCATCACGCATCGCGACCCGGTGGATGTGCTGCGCTCGCTGACGACGATGCTCGCCTATTCGGACCGGACCCGTCGCACGCGCATCGACCCGCCTGCCCTTGCGCGGCTCTGGAGCGACCGGATCGAGAAGCTGCTGCGCGAATGCGTCGCGCAGCGTGAGGCTTTCGGGCCTCATCAGTCGCTCGACATCCTGTTTCACGACTATATGGCCGATCAGGAAGGCATGGCGCGGCAGGTTTACGCGCGCGCTGGGCTCGACCTGCCGCCCGAGACCGAAGCCCGGCTGCTCGGCTATCTCGCCGAAAACCCGCGCCATGCGCACGGCAAGGTGATTTACGATCTGGAAGGCGTGTTTGGCGTGGATGTGGCCGCGCTGCGGCAACGCTTCGCCTTCTATTACGAGCGCTTTCCCGTGAAGCAGGAGAATTGATGATGGCACAGCCAGACCGCACCGAAGCCGCTCGCCAGCGCCTCCTTTCCGGGCAAGCCTGGGACGATTTCTGCGATACGCTCAAGCTCGCCGGGCGGCATATCAATGCGGTGAATGGCCCGCTTTCCGATCTGGATCGCGCGGAATGGTATCGCTTCATGACCCGGCTTGCGCGCTCCAGCATGGAGCGCCTGCTCGAAAATGCGGAACCCACGCGCCCTCGCCTGCGTGACATGGTGTGGCGGCAATCAATCAACCTGCAAACGGTCGATCAGGATCATCTGATGTGCCAGTTTGACGAAGCGCGCGATTATCGCATCACCGGGCACCGTGGATCGATCCCCTATTTCGTTCTGGCAGTGCTGACCTGCCCTGCCCCGGATACGCCCGGTGCAGAAGACTGGGCACCACAAGGCGTGGAGGCCCTTTCCCGCTTCGACCCGTCCAATCTCAAGACGACGGGGTTTCTCCACAGTCAGGGCATGACCTTCGCAGACGATGGCAGTTTCGAATTGATCCTCTCGCAAAATGACCCCGGCCCCGGCGTCAATTGGCTGAAACTCAATCCGGACACGAATTGCATCCTGATCCGCCTCGTCTGGGGCGATCGCAGCGCAGAAACGGCTCCGGCGATGGTGATTGAGCGGATGGATGGCGCGGCACCTGGGCCGGTCTCGCCGGAACTGATCGCTGATGGGCTGGCCTGGACCAGTCAGGCTGTGCTGGGCTATGCCGAACTCGTCCGCAACTGGTGGCAGGGCACACAGGGCAATTTCTCGGCCCGCCTCAACCGTCTGGAT
>CALMZE010000200.1 GCA_937870585.1 uncultured Sphingomonadales bacterium
ATCCCTAGCACGCCCTTTTTTGCACTATCGATAATAGAGTGTTATCGATAGTGACTTCGGCGAAATCGGGGTTATAGTCCCCCGGTATGCGCGCCAAATCCGTCCTGTCGATCGCTGCACAGACAGAGCGTCTGCCCATGCCCAAGCGCTCGGTTTCCGCGGAGATCGTGACGATCCTGGCACCCGGCGAGGCGCCGCTGCCCCAGCGGCGGTCGGGCGCCGCGCAAGATCGCGCGGTCCAGCTCGTCGAGTTGCTTCAGGAGCTGACAGGCGAAGGCGCCAGCCTGGTCGAACTCAACTTCCAGAAGAGCATCGAGGCGCGGGCGCCCGCCAGCATCAAGGCGCTCGCGGTCGATCTCGATTGCTACGCGCGCTTCTCGGCCGAGCGCGGCGGGATCGGCCTGCCCGCCGACGAAGCGCGGCTTGTCGCCTATATTGACTATTGCGAGGCGCGGCGGCTCAAGCCGGCGACCGTGTCCCGGCGCCTGTCCTCGCTGGCGGTGGCCCATCACCTTCTCGACGTTCCATGCCCCGTCGGTGCCGTCGTGGTCCGCGATGCGCTGCGTGGGCTGCGGCGTCGGGCCGGAGTCCGGCAGCGCCAGGCCGGCCCGTTGCGGCTCGGCGAAGGGATCGGGCGGGAAGCCGTCAGGGGGTTCACGCTGTCGGTGCTGCTCGAGGCGTGTGGGCGCGACGTCGCTGGCCTGCGCGACGCGGCGATCCTGTCGCTCGGCTATGATGCGGGTTTGCGCGTATCGGAGCTGGTGGCCGTCGCCGTCGAATTGATGGAAGCGCAAGAGGATGGATCGGGGCTGCTCGAGGTGCCCCACTCGAAAACCGACCAGGAAGGGCAAGGGGCCTGGGTGTGGCTGTCGCCCGACACGATGCGGCGTGTCGCTCTTTGGCGCGAGGCCGCATCAATCCGCGCGGGCGCCTTGTTCCGCCGCGTAGCGGTGATCCGGACCAAACCCCGCGAAGCGCGCCGGGCGCTCGCGATCGAGGATCTGGCCTATCATGCCCGGGTCGATCGGGAACGCATGGCGGCGCGGCCTGCGCGCGCGGCCACGGTGACCTACGGAATTGGCGAGCGCGCGCTGACGCCGGCGGCGATGCGGCTGATCATCAAGCGCACGGCGCTCGCCGCAGCCGACCAGGGCCTGGTCGATCTCATGGGCGCCGATCTCGACCATGCGATCGATGCGCTGAGCACGCATTCGTTGCGCGTCGGCCTGACCCAGGATCTGTTCGCCAATGGCGAGGATGCGGGACCGATCGCGCAGGCATTGCGATGGACCTCGACCGCCACTGCACTCCGCTACGGCCGCAAGCTCGCTCCGTCGTCCAACGCGGCGGCGCGTATGTTGAAGGGTGTCAGGAAATAACGCCGGTGCAGAGAATTTTGTCGGTCAGGTGAATTGGCGTGGGGTGTCGGATGCAGTGTTCTTTGTCCGTTCACACGATCTGGTCCTTGATCGCTAGGCGGCGCTTGCGAAGCTCGGTTTCGTGATCCTGCGATGTAGGCTGGACGTTCGTCTCGGCCACGTGAATTTCGTCGTTCACTTCATCATAATCGGCGAGCAGCAGCGCGAAACGCAGGTCCGAAGCCTTCAGCGCGTGGATCTTGTCCATCTGATCCGGAAACTCTTCGCCCAGTGTATGCGGTGTATTCGACATGCCTTACTCCGTTGGTTTCTTTGAACGTGTGATAGAAGACACGCCAGGGCGCGCCCATAAGTAAGTTCCCTAATCCCCGGTGTTCGCCGCTTGTCGAACCTCGTTGGAGACCGCGGACAGCTAGTCCTTTCGAACTTTTCGCTTCTCGCGATGGGACTGGTAGGAATGCAGTATCTCCGACATCCGCGCGAGCGCTTCGCGCCGCGCCGAGGCGCTCTCGATTCCCTGGAGCTCCTTCTTCAGACGGATCGAGAAATCGGCGTAATCATTCTGCCAGTCACGTCCCACCGCGCCCTGCAATTCGGGGTTGCCCGTCTTGAGACGCCGCGCCGGCGCGCGCGCGGGAAGCGAATAGGTTTCGCCGAGCTGCGGCGCGATGATCGATGTCGCCGCCTCGTCCGCCTGCATCAGCCGCCGGAAGGTTTCGATAGATTCGGATTCGCCATGGCTCAGGAAAAGACTGCCCTCGATCGGCTGCCGCGCCTTGATCCATCTCTGGAGATCCTGCTGGTCGGCATGCGCCGAGTAGGTATCGATCCGGCGGATCTGGGCGCGGACGGCAACGTCTTGCCCCCAGATCCGCACGCGGTTGGCGCCATCGAGAATTGTCCGTCCCAGCGACCCAGCCGCCTGGAAGCCGACGAACAATATCGTCGACTCCCGCCGCCCCAGGTTATGCCGCAGGTGGTGGCGGATGCGCCCGGCCTCGCACATTCCCGAAGCCGCCATGATGATTGCGCCGGATAGGCTGTTTAGACGCATCGATTCCATGCTGTTCAGGACATAGTGGAAGGACGGATGGTGGAAGATCTCGCCCGAGCCCATGTCCTCGAGCTCGCTGGCATGCTTCGCGAACACCTCGGTCGCCCGCGTCGCCAGCGGAGAGTCGATGAACACCTGCGGATGCGCCAGGCGCCCGGTATTGATGAGCGTGGCGATGTCGAGCAGCAGCTCCTGCGTCCGCTCCAGGGCGAATACCGGGATGACGAGATTGCCGCCGCGCGTCAGCGCAGCCTTGATCTCGGCTTCCAGGAGCGTGCGCCGCTGCTCGAGCGTCAGGTCTTCTCGGACCCGGTCGCCGTAAGTGCTTTCGCAAATCACATGATCGAGCCCCGATGGCCCCTCGGGATCGGCGTGGAAGGCCTTGTGATCCGGGCCAAGATCGCCGGAAAAGAGCAGGCGCGTTTCGCCCGCTTGCAGTTCGACGGAGGTTGACCCCAGTATGTGGCCAGCATTCCACAACCGGGCCGCGAACCCCCGCGCGGGCTGGAACCACTGGTTCATCGCGACCGTCTCGATCTGATCATAGGCCGCCTTGGAATCCGCCTCGGTATAGATCGGCTCGATCGGATCTTCGTCCTTGCGGTCTTTGCGGCGGTTGCGGCGTTCCGCTTCGCTTTCCTGGATGCGTCCCGCATCGGGCAGCATGTGGTAGAGAAGGTCGCGCGTTTGCGTTGTCGCGTAGATAGGCCCCCGAAAGCCCTCGGCGACGAGCTTTGGCAACAGACCGCTGTGGTCGATATGCGCATGCGTGAGGACGACCGCGGCGACCTTGTGCGCATCGAACGAAAAAGGCTCGCGATTGAGCGTTTCGAGTGTTCGGGGTCCCTGGAACAGGCCGCAGTCGATGAGGATCGTACGGTCTTCAAATTCCAGTTCCATGCACGACCCCGTGACTGTCCCCGCGGCGCCGTGGAAGGTGATCCTGGGCTCGTTACTCGTCACTGCGCATGCTCCAGCCTGTTGGTCCTGTTTCGTTGACATCCTTAGTCGCACCCAGCGCCCCTGCTATGAGAGATTATCCTTAGTGGGCGCGCAGGACCGCTTCCGCGCGAAGGCGAACGGACGCGCTCCCCATGTCGGCCAGGCAGTGGCCTGACCGACATGGGGAAATTGCGGATAGACCAACGGGCCGCTGCGCCCTTCAATAGCTGCATGATGAGCATCGCCACCCTGACGCTGAACCCGACGATCGACGTTGCCTATGAAGTCGATCATGTCTTCCACACGCGCAAGATGCGGACCAAGTCTGAATTTTACGAGCCGGGCGGCGGAGGCATCAACGTCGCCCGTGTCTTCGTCCGGCTCGGCGGTAATGCCCGGAGCTACTATCTCTCTGGCGGCGCGACCGGCCATGCGCTGGACGGCCTCCTCGACCTCCACCAAATCGTGCGCAATCGCATTCCGATCAAGGGCCATACCCGGGTCGCGGCCGCGGTGCTCGAACGCGAAAGCGGCAAGGAGTATCGGTTCGTTCCTCCGGGGCCCTTCATCGAACCGGGCGAATGGCAGCAATGTCTCAAACAGTTGGAAGACGCTCAGTGCGACTATATGGTCGCGAGCGGCTCGCTTCCGCCCGGCGTCCCCGACGATTTCTATGGCCACCTCGTCGCTCTGATGGCCCGACGCAACATTCCGGTTGTCCTCGATAGTTCAGGCCCGGGACTGCGGGGCGGCCTTGCCGAAGGCGGCGTCTTTCTGGTCAAGCCCAGCATCGGTGAATTGCGGCAGTTGACCGGGCGTGATCTCCTGGACCCGGACTCCGTGGCTCGTGCGGCCATGGAAATCGTCGACAAAGGGCAAGCCGCGCATGTCGCGGTAACGATGGGACACGAAGGCGCGCTCCTCGCGTCAGCGGGTGGGCAACTTCACCTTCCCGCAGTTGAGATCGAGGCCAAGAGCGCCGTCGGCGCGGGCGACAGCTTCCTGTCTGCCATGGTTTTCGCCATTTCGCTCGGATGGGACATCAGCGATGCCTTCCGCTTCGGTATCGCCGCCGGTGCCGCTGCGGTGATGAGCCCGGGCCATGACCTCGCCAGACCCGACGACATCCGTCAGCTATACGAGCGCGTGGCCTAGATCCCCTAGGTTCCGCCTCAAGCAGCGTACCATTCGTTGCCCTTGGCCCCACCAGCCATTTGCGGGTGAGATAGCCAGCCAGGAACGGAATGCCGAGGTAGATCAGCACGGCTTCAGCGTGCGCAGCCCATACAGGTGCCCGCATCGGGCGTCCGGTCTCGCGCGCGCGACTGCGCGGCCAGCCCGCGGCTGGAGGGGCCGCTCGCCCCTCCAGCCATCAAGTAAGCAACGCCGCGCCACCCAGCGGGCTGGCAAAGCTCCTCAACGCACGACGAGCACCGGGATTTCGCTGTGGGTCAGCACCTCTGACGTCTTGCTCCCGAGCATCAGACGTCCCAGCCCCCTCCGTCCGTGCGAAGCCATGACGATGAGACCACAATTGCGCTCTTGCGCCGCAGCAATGATCGCTTCGGCAACCAGAGCATCGGGAACATGGAGGGTCTCGGCGGATAGGTCAGCACGTTCGGCGGCCTGCCTAGCGCTGGCGAGAATCCCGTCGGCCACCTTTTTCTGACCCTCGGAATATTCAGCCATCGCCGTATCGCTCCAGGAAAAGTCGTAGCCGACCCCGCTCGAGTAGACCGGGAATCGCTCGGTCACGGTAATTAGGGTGACTGCGCTCCCCAGGGCCTTTGCCAGGGCAAGACCATGGTCGACGCCTTTCTGGCCGAGTTCCGATCCATCGGTTGAGATCAGTATGCGATTGTACATGAGCGCTCCTCTTCCACTAAATCACGCCGCGAGAGGGATAAGGTCCCCCACATACGGCCTTCGCGTCAAGCGGCTCCGGCATCGCTGCTGCTTTCGGCTTTCCAGGCCGTGGCGTGCCTCTTCATGATCCAATTCCCAATCCGCAATGCTACGTAGCGACGCCGGGCAGCTCAGTTCTCATAAGGGGGGGGCTGGGCGCGGCTGCGGAGATGCCGCCGATGGCAGGAGCGCAGAGAGAACGAGCCAATCTGAACACGCTGGTGGGCGGCGGCTGGCGGTCGTAGTTCTTCGGGTTATTTCTGGTCGTCGCGCTGATTGGCTGTTCGTCGTCTGATGGGGGGGATGCCCCCCGGCGGCATCTATGTGCCAAGGTAGGTGTTGGAAACACCTATGAGAAGGAGGCGTCCACCCCATCAGACGACGGACACTTGGAATATTTCGCCATAATAGCCTCGTTCGGTAGAGTAGCGAGCGCTTTGGCGTATCCGTTCCAGGCCCCGAGTGCTTACAGTGCGTGCAGGCGTCTTCCACGTCGTTCGCGCGTTGCGGGATATGAATGGCATAAGAATATCTTGAAGGGATCTGATAATGGCGCTCCAGCATGCAAAGCCCGGCGAAGTGATTCATCTTCCATCGCTGGCGCGAGAACGAGGAGCCACCGGGACGGCCGCGCTGGTCAAATCGGATCGGTTCGAGGCCATCCACCTCGTCGTTCCCGCAGGATCGACCATACCGCCGCACCATGTTTCCGGTTATCTGACGCTGCATTGTCTGGAAGGGCGGCTCACGCTGGGCCCATCGGACATCGAACTCGGCGCGGGAGACTGGGTCTATCTGGAGCGCGGCGATCAGCATTCCGTTCAGGGCGTCGAAGATGCGCGGCTGCTGCTCACGATCTTGTTCGACACGCCGCCGGCGCAGTGATCAGGCTTGGCCCTTGGCGGGGCGTCGCAACGCCATCCGGCCATATACCAGCACGAACAACAGGAAAGCGCCGCCCCACAGGCCGCCGGCGAGACGAATGCTCAACATATAATCCAACGGCAGCAGCGGAGCGGCGACCCGCAGCAGCGCGCCCAGATTGACCAGCACATAGATTGCGACCGTCGCGCCATCCGCTTCCAGTGGGCGGCCGGTATGACCACGCGTCGCCCGCGTCATCACCGCCAGCGTCATCGCCGCCATCACACCGGCCCCCAGCGCGTGCATCGCGCTCGATACCGGCACGATCGGCCAGAGGGTGGCGGCGCCGAGCAGCAGCAAACCCGCCGGTAGCCAAGCGTAGGCGACGTGCAGGACGAAGACCAACGGGTCCGCCACCGCGCGCAGCCCGGCCCAACGGGTCAACCGCACGGCATGCAATGCGCCGACGCACAGCAGCAGCCAGGCCACCGGATGTGCCGCCAGTGCGAACACCCAGCCGGCCAGCGCGATCGCCGTGACCGCAAGCACCGCGTGATCGAACCGGTTGGCCATCGTCGGCAACCCATCGGTGTGGCCCTGCCGGGTCAGCCAGTTGCGGGTGAAGGCCGGGATGATCCGCCCGCCGATGATCGCGATCAGCATGAGGACCAGCGCGAAACCGGCCCGCATGCCGATAGCCGGGTCAGCCGTCAGCCCCATCGCCGCGGCATGATCCAGCCCGCAGGCGGCGGCGAACAGCAGCAGGACGATCAGGATCGGCTTGTTGCGGTTGCCGGCCGCGAAGATCTGCCACGCCGCATAGCCGAGCAGCGCGAGCAGGAAGCCGACGTCAAGCGTGGCGCCGACGAGCGGCGGCACGATGGCGGAGAACAGCACCGCCAGCCGGGCAGCGGCCCACAGACCGACAAATGCCGCCACGGGCCAGCCGGTCACCGCCGGCCGCCCGGTCCAGTTGGGGATTGCCGCGCTCAGGAACCCGGCGATGACCGCGCCGAGATAGCCGAACAGCATTTCATGCTGGTGCCAGGCGAGGGGTTCCATCGCGGTCGGCAGGGTCCACGCCCCGTCCAAGGCACCGACCCAAAGCGCCACGACGACCAGCGCCCAGAGCGCTCCGCCGGTGAAAAGCAGCCGGAAACTGCCCTGGAGGGCGGTCGGCGTTTCGGCGACGCGATCTCGTTCGGCGTTCTCAGTCATGCGTGTCACCGTCCATCTCAATATGGCCAAGATCCTCTAGAGAAACTTCTCGCCGGCATGGTCGCGGAACATCTCGAAGTCGCGCACATAGTCGGAGAGGACCTGCACCGATTTGTGGCGGCTGACATCGCGCATCTTGAAGATGCTCGCGCCCTGTCGCGCTGCTTCGGTAAGAAAGCCGGAGCGCAACGAATGACCGGCATAATCGGTGGGATTGAACCCGGCCGCCGCCGCGCAGCGCTGCACCAGACGCGCGACCGCTCGGTCCGACATGGGATTGGCGGTCAGCCCCCCACTGCGAGTGAGGCGCCGGAATAGCGGTCCTTCCTCGAAGCTGATGCGCGGGTCATTGAGACGGTGCGCCGCCTCCAACGCGGCGTTCGTCCACTCCAGCAGCAGCGCCTTGGGCCGGATACGCCGGCCTTCGGGGATCGCGATAGTCGCGCCTTCGCCAGCCTGATCGGTTTTCGAATGGCCGATCAACAGACGCAGGCCCTCGGATGTCAGTTCGACGTGGTTGGTCTGCAGCGCGACCAGTTCGGACCGCCGCAGCGCCGCGGCCATGCCGATCGCGAGCACCGCGCGGTCCCGGGTCGCGCGCAGATCATCGCCCTCGATGGTCCGGAGCATGTCGCGCAGCATGTCGGCGTCAGCCGGGCGCTTGCGTTCCGGACGCTCGTGCTTTTTCTCGTTGCGAATGCCTTCCAGCACCAGCTTGATCGCCGCGCCACCCGTCCGTTCCTGCGGTGGATCGAACCCGGCCTGGCGATGATGATAGCCGATGGGGGCGTGCCCGCGACCGATGGTCGCTTTCTTAAAACCGCTGTCGGCTTGAGGCGACAGAAAAAGCGCGACCGCCGCAGGGGTGGCGGGCAGGCTCTCGATGCCCCGCTCGTCGCACCAAAGCGTGAAAATTTCCCAGTCCGAGGCGTAGGCCCGCCGGGTCGCCGGCGACCTTGATGCCTTGGCATACTCGGCCGCGCGCGCGACTTCCGCTTGCAGCATGTCCGGCAACGCGCCTTGCTTCAACGGGATGGGGAGGTTGCCGGCCATGATCAGCGCGCGAGTTCGATGCGGATGCCGATATCGAGCGCGTCCCACGCGCGGTCGGTGGTCAGCGCGGTGGCCCCGAGCGACTGCGCCAGGGCGAGGCATGCCCGGTCACCGAGCGACAGGCCCGCGTGGCGTGTGGTGCCACGCAGCTTCCCGGCGAGGATCGCACACACTTCGTCAAACGGACGCACATCGAGGTCGAGCAGCGAGAGGGCTTCGTCGATCTCGGCGTCGGTGAAACCGCGGTCCTGGAGCTTGGTCACGACCTCGGCCAGGTTAACCGTGCTGATACAGGCCGTGCGCAGATGCGCCTCGACGTGAACCGAACCGGGTTCCTCCTGGAGGACCGTCAGCACCGCCGAGGCATCGAGCACATAGTCACTCACTGGCGGCCGCCGCCCGGCGATCGGCCATCAGTTCCTCGGTCAGGCTGGCGCCGTCGGGGACATGCTCGCGCACCATCGCCCGCACGCGCGCGAGCGCGGCCTTGAACGAGCGCACACGCAACTCGCCATCGACGACCTCAAGCCGAACATCGTCGCCATCGGTGAGGCCGAGTGCCTTGCGGACGTCGGCGGGGATCTGCAATCTGCCGCCCGAAACGATGCGGCTTTTGTAGGCAGCCATGGCGACCTCCAAGGTTAGTGTCGATAGACCTATACCACGGCAGAGATGACCTCGCTATACACTCCGGGCATCATCTGTATCCTATGTCCGAGAATCACACTTATCGGACATAGGTGTCCGGCCTGGAACGCGTTCGATCAGGTGGGAAATAGGATCGCGGTATAGTCCTGGGCGCCATGAAGGACATGAACCACGACCACTTTCTCGGGCTCCACCCGGTAGAAGATCAGATAGTTGCCATGTCCGCGCCGACGCACGTCCGATGCTTCATAGCGCGAAACCAATGGGAAGCGCTCCGGCATATCCGCGAGCGCGAGACATTTGGTTCGCAGTTCCTGAACAAAGCTGAGCGCGCGCGCGGGACTGTCCAGCGCGATGTAGTCAGCGATCCGTTCAAGATCCTCCTCGGCCTCCTTCGCCAGATGGACGATCATTCGTCCAACGCGCGGTACTTGGCCTCAAGCCGGTCGAACCCGCTTTCGGCCGACGTCGTCCGGCCGGCGTCCGCATCTGCCAGGCCACGCGCGATCGACGCATCCAGCGCCGCGAGCCGGGTTTCCCGGTCCTGAATGAGCCGCACGCCCTCGCGCAGCACCTCGCTTTTGGAATTGTAGCGCCCCGCTTCCACGAGACGAGCCACGAATCCTTCAAGCTGTTGCCCCAGGTCGGCGCTGATCATCGTCTATTCTCCTTGCTCCGCTGGATAGCATTTTATCAACTGTTGATAAAGCTCCCGTATTCTCTCGCGGGTTACAAGGGCCGAAACTCCTGTTCGATTGGATTCGGAAAAGGTCCTCGAACGGATACACGGGTCATGACAAGCCTCGCTCTCTGGCGCGCTGGTGCTCGAAAAGGCGCGGTAAGGCTGAATTCACTCGATCTTCACTGAGGTGGACGCCTCAGAAATCGCATTGCGCCGTGCTGCCGCGCGGCGGGTGCCGGCCGTCGAGGCTGACGTTCGCACCGTAGTAGCTGTTGGCGTTCGCCACCGGCGCGCTGCGCTCGCTGACGGTGAGAGTAAACGGCGCGCGGCCCGGCGCGGTGCCGGCGTAGACGCGGGTGCCCTCGCCCGCCATCATGCGTTCGCAGGACATTACCGTCAGCGCGACGCCGCGTGCGCGAAGCGCATTCACCATGTCATACGGGATCTCGGCTCCCACTCGCGTCCAGTTCAGGACCAGGGCGGCAGGCTGGCCGCCACGGCCCTTGACCAAGGCGGAAAGCTCACCAAGCGTCCCGCTGGCTAAATAGGGCGGCTGAGCCCGTGTGATCTGCCCCCTTCTGAGTGGTCCAAAATCAATGCTATTTTGGATGACGAAGGAGATTTGGAATGCCGAGCAAGAAGCATCGCCCGGAAGAGATTATCGGGAAGCTGCGTGAAGCTGAGGTTGTGCTGGCACAGGGGGCGACGACCGCTGAGGCGTGTCGCCGGATCGCGATCAGCGAACAGACTTACTACCGATGGCGCAAGGAATATGGCGGCCTGAAGACCGACCAGGCGCGGCGGATGAAGGATCTTGAGAAAGAGAATCTGCGGCTTCGTCGTGCGATCTCGGACCTGACGCTGGACAAGCTGATTTTGCAGGAGGCAGCCCGGGGAAACTTCTGAGCCCCGCGCGCCGAAGGCGCTGCATCGATCATATCAAGACGGTGATGCCGGTGTCCGAGCGGCGACTCTGCCGTGTGCTTGGGCAATATCGATCGACGCAGCGCAAGGCGCCCCGCGGGGCAGATGACGAAGTGGCATTGACCGAGGACATTATCGCGCTCGCCCGGCAATATGGTCGATATGGCTATCGCCGAGTGACGGCGTTGCTGCGCGATGCGGGGTGGCATGTAAACCGCAAGCGGGTCGAGCGTATCTGGCGGCGTGAGGGGCTCAAGGTGCCCCAGCGGCAGCCGAAGCGCAAGCGTCTGTGGCTCAACGACGGATCGTGCATCCGGCTTCGGCCCCAGTATCCTGGCCATGTCTGGTCGTACGACTTCGTCGAGGGGAGAACTCATGACGGGCGTAAATACCGGATCCTGTCGATCATCGACGAAGCTAGCCGGGAGTGTATGGCGCTGCCGGTCGCCCGCAAGCTGAAGAGCGACGACGTGCTGGCGGCGCTCGCCGAGCTGTTCGCCAGACGCGGTCCGCCAGCGCATATCCGGTCGGACAATGGGCCGGAGTTTATCGCGACCGCGGTGCAGGAATGGCTGGCGAAGGTCGGCGTGAAGACGCTGTATATCGCGCCCGGCAGTCCATGGGAGAATGGCTATTGTGAATCGTTCAACGGGTCGCTTCGCGATGAGCTGCTTAACGGCGAGATCTTCTACTCGCTCGCCGAGGCCCAAATCCTGATCGAAGCCTGGCGTCGGCACTACAACACGGTCCGGCCGCACAGCTCGCTTGGGTATCGGCCACCGGCGCCAGAGGCTGTTCCATCGCCAGTGCCGCCCTCCGGTTCCGCTTCGCTCCACCTCCGACCGACACTGGCGATGGAGGCGCGAATGCACTAACAATCAATGCGGACCACTCGGTGGGGGCCGTTCAGAGTCTCGTATCGGGCTTCGCATCGCTCGCCCAAGATGGCGCTACGGCTATCTCGCGGGGCATACGCTCATGCAAAAGCAGTTCCGCGGCGCGAACGATGGGCTCCGCGTGGAACCGCTCTCGCATCGCGCTACCGAGCAAAGCGTCGGCGATGGCGACGATCGTCATCCCTTGATGGTGAGCCATGAACGCATGGACGATCGCGACGGTCTGCCCTTCTGACAAACGACGCGGCGTGAAGTCGAGCGCCTCGAAAAATCCGAAGCGGCCGCGCGCGCCGTCCGCCGCCAATCGCTCGAAATTCCTTATGGCCGCTACTGGATCGACGATCGCGGCAAGTGCTGTAGCGTAGGGGGCGACGACCGCGTCCTCGCCCAGGCCGCGCTTCAGCCCGAGGCTCGGAATACCAAAATTTGAATATTGATATGTGAGCTGCAGATCCCGTGCGTTGTAGGCGGACTCGGATATGCCCCAGTGTGGATCGGCGCTGGAGCGGGACCCCTCACTTGCACAACCTATAATCTTGAATAGACTTAAAAATTCGGCTTTGAATGGGGGGCTCCATACGCGCCGTTCGGGACCCCCGCATGCATCTATTTAGGCATAACAAACAAGGCAATAGCTTCCCTGAGAGCGGGATCTCATTCTGATGCTGATCTACAGCCTTGACGGGCATAGGCTAGCAATTCGGCCAAGCCTGGGCGGTCCATGCTTTTGCCGGACATCACGTCGGTGAATACTTTGACGGCACCGGCTTGATCCAAGCGCAGGGTCTGCCCGGCCAGATCCTGATCGCCCGTGCTGACAAGGGCGTAACCGAGGATTGCGGTCATCGGATGAGCTGAATGTTGAGCCCCGCCACCTCGACCTTGGCCCAAGCCTGATCGGCGGTGATGGCGGGTAGGCCCTCCGCGATAGCCAGCGCCATGCAGGATCGATCACCCAAGCCACTGCCATATGCCTTGGTTGCGGGATAAATGGCCGCAGCCGCTACAGCATCATCCCGGCCATGCGGGCGAACATCCAGATGCAAGGCATCGAGCAAGTCCAGCGAAGTCGCGATCGGGATACCTCGCCGCAACAACTCCTTGATCACCTCTTGAAAGTTGACCGCCGAGATGATTGCGTCGCCAACATGGCGCGCAACAACGTCTGCTCCCGGCTCGTCGCGCAGAAGAGAGAGAATGGCGGAGGCGTCAAAAACAACCGACGCCATTCTCAGGCCTCATCTTCGCGGGCGGCCTCGGCCCGACGCTCGACGATGAAATCATCAACCGTGAAGTCGTTGGTGGCATACTGGCGATAGAGGCCTTGGGCGCGTTTGATGCTCTGTCTGATCGAGGTCAGTTTGATCTCACCGCCTTCAACGGAAAACACCACTGTTCCTCCGTCTGCCATGCCGAGTGCTTCGCGCACCATCTTTGGCAAAACCAAACGACCATTGTGGGCAACTCTGGCGTCGAATGCCTTTCCCATATCAAACCTCGCAATCATAAAATGGCACTTTTCAACTTGTGCCATAAAACAGAAAATGTCGCAACCAGAACCAGTGCTCAGAGGGATCAGCCCTGCGCTGTCCAGAAAACGAGCATTCTGTGGACGGCGGCGGAGATGCATGGCCGGCCCCGCTCAATGCATCCATTAAATGCGTCTCTCTACGGAGTGTGGATTAGCGTCAGAGTGGGACCCCGCCCTCACGGAGGCTATGACTTTGATTTTTAATCCTAAACTGGCGCATGAAAGGGGTCCCGATAGGCGCCGTTCGGAACCCCAATCAAAACCGGCTTGTTACGCCGTTTCAAGATGATAGATCGCAAAATGGGAGGGGCCCGCTCCAACGCCGATCCACAAACCTTGCGGAAGCCGATCAGGCGCGAACATTCCTCGGCGGTATCGCGATCGGTCGTGCGCAACATGATCTTCGTGTTGGTGAGGCTGATGATGTTTCGCGCGCCGTCGTCACCATAGGGGATACGGAGCCCCGCAAAGTTATGAAGGCCCAAAACAAAAGCTCCACCGAAACTGCGCGCCGTCTGCAGACCTCGCTCAAGCGCCGGCAGCTTGTGCAGTGCTGCGAGTTCGTCAAAAATGAACCACATCCGAAGCTGACGGGAGTGCCGCAGCGTCATGAGCGTATTGATCGCGATGTTCATCCACAATGTGAGCAACGATTTAGACATATCCAGGTGAACATATTGCGCCGTGATGAAGAGGATAGACGCCTTGCCATCATCGCGCTTGATCCAGTCCTTAATAGAGAATGGGTCACCATCCTCCGGCAAGAACCGGATACTTTCTGCGTGTGCGTTCAGAACGGCACGGATCGATTGCGCCATTTTCGCAGCGTCCGGGGAGATCAGTGGATCGGCGACAGTGCCTTTCAAGCTCTCATAGATCTTCTTGAGGCTCGCCTTTAGCAATTCGTCCGAAAGATACCGGTTCGTGCCCTTCCCCTTCTTCTTCAGATTGTCGCACATCTCGACAAAGAGGGTACGTGCTGCCTTCTCCCAGAAGCCGCCATCCGAACCATGGTCTGCGGGAATAAGCGCCGTCGCCGCGTTCACGAACTCGCTGCGGGATTCGCAATCGTTGAACAGCGACCAGGACTCGCAGCGTGCATCGTTAAGGTTCAAAACAAAGTCGCGCTCGGGGTCGTAGAAGGCAGACATATAGTGCCCGGTAAGGTCGAACAGGACGCATCGATCACCCCGTTCGATCGCCTGCGCCACGAGCTGACGGATGAGCGTCGTCTTCCCCGTTCCTGTCGTACCAGTGAGCATGACATGGCTTTGTTCGAACCCATAAGGGAACGGCAAAGTAGCAATCTTGTAGGGGAGGAGAACCCCCGCTGCTTTCCGCTGCGCGAGCGGAAGCGCTTCGACCTGCGCGAGCGTCAGATCCGGACATTCTTCTTTCGCCCGTTCCCGAAATTGATGCAGGTTGTGACGATCGAGCATCATTTTAAGAACGTCATATTCGACGATCTCAACGCCGCGTTCGTGGTGGTCGGCAAGGATCGATTCGCCCCGCTCCTGCGCCCAGGGAATGAACCACCAGGCGAAGGCCGCGGCGCCTATAGTGGAGAAAATGAAGCTTCCGAACACAGCGTTCAGCAGCTTCGCCCATGCGACTTGAACGTCGGGGATATAGGAAACATATCCCATATAAGTTTGATAGATGCTGCCGTCGCGAAGCGTCACATTGGCGCGCTTCATCTCGTCGAGGCCGATGAAGTCCCATGTCGCCGCGAGGGCCTTCGTTCCGAGCATCTGAAACTCATAGTCGTCGAGTATCAGCGCCAGTTTCAGCCACAGAAATACAGCAAGCAACCCGAACCAGATGAACAGCGGGACGCGAGCACCGCGCCACCACATCGAGAACTGGTGCCCGATGAGCTGGGAACCACGGGTGAAATTTCCGGAGTTACGATTGGCTTCGCCGTGGCTCGACCAGGCCCGCGGATGTTTGGGGCGCGTGGACTTATCGGCCATGATGCCGCTCCAGCCGTGCGTCGACGGTTGCGAGAAGTTCTTCGCGCCGATCGGGGGCGTTCTTCTTGACCCACTCGTCGGCAACCAACTGCGTATATTCGCAGATGATCGCCATGCGCTGAGGATCGAAGGCTTTACCGGATCTGACCTCGAAATAGACGCGAAGCGCGTCCCGGCACACGTCCGATGCGGTCACCGAATTGGCTTTGCAGAAGGACGCTAAGTCGTCCTGCAAATCCAACGGCACTCTGAATGAAATATGACCCAACCGCCCCTCCATGGGTGACGGTCAGCGGATCCTTCGGAAAGCCGAACCACGATACAACAGGCCGCGCCGTGGGTCAACGAACCGCCGCAGGGCAATTCTGGCGTCATACATTCGAGCACATCCAGCCAACCAGTAAGCGCGGTTTTCCACGCTTTATGGTGCGTGCTACGTATGTGCCACAGCATCGTGCCGCAATTGTCATACGCTGTGCCACGAACGCCATACGCCAAAACAGGCAGTTTTCCGGGCATTTCTGATCGAACAGGATTGCGGCTCGCCGCATACCGTGTGCATGTCAATATCCCACTTCGGCGACACCCAATTTTCTTCCGGCTGTGCCCCGGAAATCTCCCGTTTTCTTGCCATTCCGGCGGCATGCGCGCCGAGCGGCGATCGAGCGAAACAAGCCCAAAAGGGCCCGAGCTTCTCGATATGTTCCGTTTTGGGGAGCAAATAGCCATCACGGCCCCGAAGCTCATTGCCAGGAGCGAGCAGCGGTCGATGACTCAGTGAGGAACCAGAACAGCGTTGCCACGGTCGGGACTGCACCCACGCATCGCGTCAATGCCTTACCCCTGCGGCGATGGGCAAGCGGCCAATACCCACACGTGATGATGCTGATTATGGGAAATATTGGCCGCTTGGAGACCGCCTGCTTTCGAACGCGAAAGAAGCGTAGCGGACGTTCACGCTCGGAGCCGATGAGCCAATAAAGGAGGCGCCTGCAAGCATTCGGAAGGGCAGCGATGTCCGCGGCGCCATGGCCCGCTAACGTCGGCGAGCGATCGTGAGCGAGCTTCTCGATCAGCAGCAGGCGTCCTAGAGATTCTGCACCCGCTCTCAGGCAAGCGCCTCCTCGGCTGCGGCAGGGCGATGTCATGGTGGGCAAACTCGGCTCGCGCCGCGTTCGAAATGGCCTCCCGGGCACGCCGAGGTGCCGCCCCTTGCCCGCAATATGGCAAGCGTCGGCAGCCCCCGGAAGATGATAAGACGGGCTGGCACCCTCCTGCTCAAGCGATTTGCGTGAGGACGGCAGCCGACGGCAAAGCGCTCCATCCTGCAACGAGGTCTATTTGCCGAACCATCGCTGCATGGCGGCATCGAGAGAACGCGTCTCGAATGTCGCGATTTCGCGATACTGACCGCTCAATTGCCAGGTCCCGCTCCATCCCTTAGGCACGATGAAATCGTCGCCCGGATCGAAAATCTGTCTGTGTCCGTCAACCGACGTCAAGATCGCGCGCCCATGCAAAATCCGGACATGTTCTTCATAGGGCAAATCGGTGAAAGTCAGCAGGCCATCGTCGGCCTCATAAATGATCGATGTCAGCGTTTCACCCACAAACCAGCTGATCGACCGGTGCGACTTGATCGGTTTGATCTGCATGGCTTTGGGCCATGGATCGAAATCGATTAGGCCCTTCCCGGCGAGAACGTCTTTGCTCAGAGCCACGGGGTGAAGGACCTTTCCAGGCTCCGCGGCCCCCGCGCCCTGCCAGGCCAAGGAGACGATGGCGGCCATTCCAAGCGGTACCTTGTAGAAGGAACGCCACGGTAATGGGTATGATCTGAAGTACTGCTTCATGGCACTGCTCCCGTCCTTTCAATAATATCTCGTCCATCCTCATTTCGGACTCCGGATGCATCGCATGATCTCGCGAACGGCCTCGTCGGCGAGGTTCGAAAGCTCGGCATGTTTCGGCATGTCCTGATTGAGGAAAAGCATCAGCCCCTCGATCTGGGCTATAATCAGCGCGGCCCGCAATTCCACCGCTTGGCCGCCGATCTTGGGGTTCGCATTGGATATCAGCCACGCCATCAGGCGCCGGTAGCGGCTGTAAAAATGATCGACCGCCAGCTTGGCGTCTTCGTCGCGCATCGCCATCGCCCAAAGGTCGAAGAAGAAGCTGGATGTGCCGCCTTGCGCTCCATCGAACACCAGGAATCGAACCGTTTCCTCGATCAGTTCCTCATGACTGGACGTCTGCAGCGAGTTGAACAGGCTAATATAGGAGTCATAATAATGGCGAGTGAGTGAATAATTCAGCGTCTCCTCGATCAGACTTCCCTTTGTCTTGAAATGATATTGCAGCGTTTTCAAATGAACCTGCGCCCGCGACGCGACTTCCCTGAGGGCAAAGCTCGCATATCCGACGTCTTTCAGCGTATCGCGCGCTGCAACCAATATCTTGTCATAATTGGAGCCGGGTTTTCTCCGCGGGCTCGAGGGCAGTCGCGCGCGCAAGTCTGCCAGCAACCATTGTACGGCCATTTCGCCCGGCAGCTGGTCGCTGGTGCGAGATTCGAGGGTTTCGACCTTCATGCGTGCGGACCTTGGCAAAGAAGCTTCATATAATCAACCGTCAAATGACGGCTATGCCAGATCGATGCCATTGACGCGTAATCCCCCAATCCTGACCTGCATCCAATGGAAAAACTCCGATATTGCAAACCGTCAGTTGAAGGTATAATAATAAGCTTTGGCGAGTCGTCATTGGGGAGAGAATGGTGACCATCTTCGGATTCAGACATGCGAATCCCCGGTGCGACCGGGAAAATCGATTGCTGGCGATTGCGCCAATAGCGGCACTGCTGCTGGGCTGCATCGCTCTAGTCGACGAGAATGCTGCCCGCGCTACGCCCGCCAATCGGCCCGACGCGAAGGTCCTGTATGCCCGCTGCGCAGCGTGCCACGCGGTCGATAGCAATCGCAACATGACCGGCCCCACACTTCGGGGCGTGGTCGGGCGGGCACCGGGCATAGCGGCCGGCTTCAACTATTCCCCCGCCATGCGGAAGCTCGGCGGCAAATGGACGCGCGAACGCCTCGACGCGTTTCTGGCGGCGCCTCAGAAATTTGCGCCCGGCACGAGAATGGCCTTCTCCGGCCTGAAGAAGGCGGAAGACCGGGCGGCGATCATCGCTTTCCTCGCATCATCTTCCGGCCCAGCAAGAAAGTAATCTGACGATGGATACGCACGACAAGAGTGGATTGCCGGGGCCGGGGCACGAGAAGGTCTCCGAGCCGCCGACGCGACGGGGAGTCTTGGGCCTTGCCGCCGCATCGATGCTGCTCGGCGGTGCGGCGAGTGCATCGGCGCGCGCCGCGCCCCCTGTTCCTGGATCGCAGCGTCATGTGATCGTGGTGGGTGGCGGATTTTGCGGCGTTACCGCCGCGCGCGAACTGCGCGAATGCGGCGTTCGCGTGACGCTTCTCGAAGCGCGCAATCGGCTGGGCGGGCGCACCTTCACCTCCGACTTTGCCGGCCACCAGGTTGATTTCGGCGGGACTTGGGTCCACTGGCTCCAGCCGCATGTCTGGGCCGAGATCAGCCGTTACGGCGTGGCGCTCGACGAAACGCCTGGCGCAGTTGCCGACCGGATCATCTATCTCGACAAGCAGGGTAGACGCCACGAAACGACTGCGGCCGAGCAATGGCCGCGGCTCGAGAAATCCGTCTCTGATCTCTTCGAAGGCGGATATTCCATCATGCCGCGCCCTGCGGAGCCGCTTGCCGATGCCACGTGGATGAAGGCCGACACCTATTCGCTGCGGCAAAAAATCGACGCGACGCCGATGCCAGACGATGTGCGGCCAATCGTCGATTCCATGATCCTTGCATGGGGCAACGCACCCGCAAGCGAAGTATCCTGGATCGACATGATGCGCTGGTACGCACTGACCGGGTATAATCTGACTGTAACGAATGACGCGGTGGGGCGCTTTCGCATCGCGGGCGGCACCAAGACCCTGCTTGACGCCATTGCCGCCGATGCGGCGGCCGACGTGCGGCTATCGACACCCGTCGCCGCGATCCGCCAGTTCTCGACGTCGGTCGAGGTGGTTACCGAGGGCGGGGAAATCCTCAAAGCAGACGCCGTCATCTGCGCCGCGCCGCTCAATATCCTGGCCGACATCGCGTTCGAGCCCGCGCTCAGCCCCGTTAAGCTCGCGACGTCGCGGCAGCGCCATGCCGGACAGGGCACCAAAACCCATATCCTGCTTGAAGGCGAATATGCAAATTTCTCGGGCTGGGGGCCCGGCGACGACGCGCCGATCAACTTCTTGCTGTGGGAAGGCGCCGAGGATGGCAAGACCCATTTGATCGCATTCGGCCCGAGCGCAGATGCGCTCGACATGAACGACACCAATGCAGTGCAGGCGGCGGTGCGCGCCTTCGTCCCCGACGCCAAGGTCGTGGCCGCTTATGGTTATGAATGGAACGTCGATCCCTATTCCAAGGGGACTTGGGGCGTGTCGCGCCCCGGCCAGCTGTCGGCGGCGATCGCCGAGCTTCAGGCGCCGGCCGGCCGGCTGCTCTTCGCGAACGCCGACTGGGCCAACGGCTGGCGCGGCTTCATCGATGGCGCCATCGAGCAGGGCATCATCGCCGCCCGCCACGCCTCAAAAATGCTCGGGGACACAAAGTAACTGACTAATAAATTTATAAATATTATATATATGGGAGAGTTTTATGTTTTTAAGCCGTTTAATATGGATGGGCTCCGCCGCGGCCTGCGCGCTGGTCGTTTCATCGGCTAGCGCTCAGCCGGGGGCACAGCCCGCTGACGAACCGGCGACCGCGCAGGACGAGAGCGATCAGCCCACCGCGAGCAACGACGCGAATGAAATCGTCGTCACGGCGCTGCGCAGAAGCCAGCGACTTCAATCCGTGCCAGCCTCGATCACGGCGATTGGCGGCGACACACTGGCAAGCAATCATGTCTCGTCGGCGGCGGAACTTTCGGCGAATGTTCCCAATCTGCAGGCAACCAGCACTCTCGGCGAGAATATACCCATTTTCTCGCTTCGCGGCGTGTCGATGTCCGATTTCAGCGTCAATCAGCAAAGCCCGGTCGCGACCTATTTCGACGAGGTCTACAAAGGCAGCTTCCCGTTCATTCCGATCGGTCTCTACGATCTCGAGCGGCTGGAAGTCCTGCGTGGCCCCCAGGGAACGCTGTACGGAAAGAACACGACGGGCGGCGCGGTCAATTTCATCAGCCGCCTGCCGCAGTTCGAGAATGAGGGTTATCTGTCGCTAGGCTATGGAAACTACAACCGAATGGATGCCAATGGAGCGCTCAACGTCGCGCTGGGCGATACGACGGCTGCCCGACTGGCCTTCACATTCGCGCGGCGCGACGGCTGGTTCAAGAACCGCGTGCCTGGCGAGCCCGACCTCAATCAGGTTCGGAACTATGCCATCCGCGGGACGATCAGGACGAAGCCGACCCCCGATCTTGAGCTTGTTCTGCGGCTGTCCACCAGCCTCGACAATCCGTTCAACTATGGCATTTATGGTCGACCGCTCGCCGACGGCATCGGTGCCGGCGTCTACGAGCTTTTCGGCATGGAAAGCTATTTTAGGACCGGCCTGACACGCCGCGAAATCGAAACAAGCTATGCGCGGCGCCGTCGTCATCGCACGAACAGTGCAGCTCTGACCGCCAATTGGGATCTGGCCAATGATATCCGCCTGACATCGATCACCTCCTACGATCGTGGCAAGCTCCACAATCCCGAAGACACGGAGGGCAGCCCGCGCCAGGTCAACGACAATGATATCCGGGCCAAAGGACATCAGTTCGCCCAGGACCTGCGGATCGCAAGCAGTTTTAGTGCGGGTCTGAACTTCATTCTCGGCGCTTATTACCATGTCGAGAAACTCGACACGAGCACCGAATATCGATTCTTCACCGATATCGATGTCGATGGCGACGGAAACATCGACGCCGACGACTGCGCCGTCGATTTTTTAACGGCGTGCGTCTATCGTAACCAGTTCGCGCAGAAGAAGAGCAGCAAGGCTCTCTATGCCGACCTCACGTATGAGCTTGGCGAGTTGGTTACGCTGCGCGGCGGCCTTCGCTACACATGGGACCGGGGCCGTCTCAGCGACTTTAAAGCGCAGGCAATTGGGATCGACGGCGTGCCTGTCGCTAACACGATTCCGGGCGACCCCGGAAATTTCGACGCGACGACGGCACTGCGGTTCAGCAAGGGTAGCGTGACGGGCAAGGTCGGCGTCGATCTCAAGCTCAGTCCCGACCATCTCCTCTATGCGAGCTACAGCCGCGGCTATCGCGGAAGCTCGTTCAATTCTCAAGCCTTCTTCGCGCCCGACGAGTTGACGATCGCCAAACCGGAAACCGTGGACGCCTTCGAAATCGGGGCTAAGACCCAGTTTCTGGACCGGCGGCTGACGCTCAACGGGGCCGTTTTCCTGTACAACTACAAGAATCAGCAAGCGCTCAGCCTGATCGGTGTGCTTCAACCGTTGGTCAACATACCCAAGTCGCAGATCTACGGCGCGGAGCTCGAGCTGGTCGTGCGCCCGCTTGATGTACTGACGCTGCGCGGCGGGGCCGGCTACCTTCACACCGAGATCAGGCGCGGGAACATCTCCGGCGCCGACCTTGCTGGCAACCGGCTGCCCAATGCCCCAACCTGGAGCCTGAACGCCGCTGCTGACCTCACGATCCTGAAGAAAGGAGCGGACGAGCTCTCACTCGGTATCAACGCAAGCTACAATACGAAGCAATATTTCGACCTGTTCAACACGCAGCGGATTGCCCAGCCAGGCTATGCCCTCGTCAACGCCCAAGCCTCGTACAGCTTTGGCGACGGCAAATATAAAGCGCAAATCTGGGGCAAAAACCTATTCAATCGCACCTATGCGACGTCCGGCCTCGATATCTCCGCTCTCGGGTACGACTATTTCCATCTCGCCGAGTCGAGAACCTATGGCGTAACGGTGGAAGCGAAGTTCTGAACGGGGTGGCGCGCAAGCTGTCAGACCGGGTGCTTCCGGAATCCCATACCGGCATCCCTAGCTTCTTCGCCTTGTCGGCGGGATTGTGCGGGATGCCGGTACCGGGAAAGATGATGAGACCGGCCGGTAGTCCTCCAAACATCCGGTCTTTCCGCTATATATGAGCTGCATCACGGCGAATATCCCGCGCTGCGGCGATATTCCCGGGATCTTGCTCGAAGGGCAATGTCTCCTGGCAATTATAGATCAGGGGGAGGCGGCTAGCGCGGCGCGCAGCCTTGACGCCGGCAACGCCTTCGAATTTTGCTCAGGAGCGGGGATAACCCGTCACGAGGGGACCGATAAGCTCCGGCAAGGACCACGCAATCATCCGCGCTTGGCGAAGAGCTGGCCGGGCAGGCTTCCCGATACCAGAGTTACTCGCGGCAGATTTCGCGCAGCAACGGAGTGCTGCTTTCAACAGGATCGGGCCCGCCCCATGGCCTGCCAGCGCCGGTGGTTCGATGGCGTCCGCGCCGGGCGACAAAGTCCGCCACACCTCACGTCCGGTGTACGCCTCCGTTAGGGAGCGCCTTGCGGGATTGATCGGATAATCTGAGATGGCACCGGTGCAAGCGCTGGTGTTTGCACCGGTGTTAGAGGCGGTGCGATGGGTCACGCGCCCCTCCGCCGCCCCCTGATGGACCGACCAACAGATGGGCGATGCCGGAATCGATCCGTTGCCGCTGGAGCATTGAGCGTGGATTCGCGATCGAGCTATGCGGTGCCGTTCTACTCCCCGGCCTTCGCTAATGCGCGGCATTGGACCGTGGCACTGCTTTTCGGTTCGCTATTCCGAGCGATGGGTGGGATCGATCCGGAGTTTGATCACATTGTCGATGACACGGCGCCACAGAGCTTCGGGCATGATCCCGATAAAGGGGCTGCCATCCACTGTGCCTCGGACATCGGGACCGACCCATGCAAATTCGTTGAGGTCGTTCCACACAACCCGGGAACGATCGTCCAGTCCGAGATGGGCTGTCACCCGGGGCGGGATCGGGAGCGTGAAGCTGGAATCGTAATTCCTCGTCGTGATGGGTGCCGTGATGACCCGGAGCTGGCCCCGGGCCTTATAGGTGCTCAAGACAAGGCAAGGCCTTGTCTTTCGTCCATCCTCAAGCCCGCGCTCTTTCTCGGCACGCCAGAGGTAGACATAGCTGATGACATCGGTGGGTTGCGGCTCAGTCCATGAGCTCGTTGAGGCGGATTGCTTCGGGCCGCGCTTGTGCGGTCCGGAGGCTGCGGGTAGCTTCATCACTCAGTTCCTCGGGCGTAACAGCGATGTGGTCGAGGCGCGCGAGGCGTTCATACTCGGACGCTGGCAACATCACGACGCGCGCGGCGCCGTTGCGCTCGACCGCGATCGCGTGCGTCATGGCCTCATCATAGTAGAAGCCGAAGCGCTTCGACACTTCGCTGGAAGTGACCTTCTCGATTGGTAGTTCCATGATTCCCTCATCAACCGTTACCTGGTCAGTGCATCCGGCCACCACAGCCAGACATAACAACTGCCCGCAAAATTCTTTTACTGAGAATCTTCACTCTACGTAATCTACGGAATATGAGAAATCAACCCCCGCTCGCGATTAGCGGGCTGGGCCCCGGTATGAGGGCGCGGCCCTCTATGCCGGGGGCCAATGCCGGCGCCGGTTAGTCGAACAAGCGTTCAACCAGATCGGTGCCGTCATCTTGCAACAGGATCACGTCTGGAATCGCGCGAAGTTCCGCCCGCGCCTGCCACCAGTTCCGGGCTGCGCGGTCCCGGCTGTTTTGCTGGCTGGTGACGAATGATCGCGCCCGCGCGGCCAACAATTCCTCTGGCGTTGGCTGGCTTTCGCCGATCTCTTCGGCAAAGAGCGGGAATTTCTCCCGATCCAAACGCAGGCGGCGTTCAGCTGCCTTCAATTTCCTGTTGGTCCGTTCGTAGGCGTAGATGCCGTGATGCGGCGCAAAGCGCATGACTAGGCCCACCCCAACTTAATGTTGTGGGCCTTCTGTTCGCCGAATGCCTTACCCCAATTATAGGCTTCCCAATCACCTTCGGGCCACTCGCCGACAGGCGCTTTCATGTCGATTCCTTCGAATTCGAAGGGCACACCGTTCAGCGCAGCTTCGTATGACGCTTGATTGATGGCGATCTGACGTGGCGTTGCTTTGGTACGGTTAAACACTGTCTTTCCTCCAAAGTGCAAGGCGATCAGGCGTGAGCCTGATCGCGGAACGCAAAATCTTCATGCTTGAAGATGGTGAGTGGAACGCCAGCTGCGCGAAGGCCTTGCGCAAGATTGATCTGGATGCCGCTTCCCTCGCAGATGACGGCTTCGACGGGCAACAAGCGGATC
>CALMZE010000201.1 GCA_937870585.1 uncultured Sphingomonadales bacterium
CGAGCGCACCCACAGGCTTTTCACCCTTGGCCGTCGTCTCACCCGGCAGGAGTGAAATCCCCGTCCGCGACGCGCAGCCTGATGCCAGCAAAGCCAGAGCAAAAAGGGTCAGACTGCGTGTGCGCATAGGCTCGGATCAGTTCACGTCTACAACAAAGCGGGTGCCGCGCACGCCCAGCAATGCAGAGGGCGTCTGCACCTTCATGGCGTCTTTGGCGGATTTGGCGATATGGCCGGACACAATAGCCACCTTGCCCTTTTCGATACGCGACAGGAACTTGCCTGCGTGCGTCGTATCGTCAAAGCTGAATTCGGGGATGCTCATCGCGCTGTTGGCACCAGCGGCGATCCGGGTGTCATCATTCATGGTGACGCCCAGCTTGCCACCCTTGCCGGTGATGAGCTTGTCACCCTGTTCCAGGATGAAGCCCGGCTTGACCGGAAGGCTGGTGCCACCACGCAGCACCGAAGCGATACCCGCCACGGTTTTGATTCTGCCGATGCCGCCAGCGAGAGCGGGCTGAGTTGTGAGCGCGGCCACTGCGACCGCACATAATGCGATACGACGCATCATGTCCTCCTGTTACGCGTTACTGATTAGAAGGGGTTAGGGCCGCTGGCAATAACCTTTCCTGAATGAAGTTGTTGGCTGGCGTTCAGGTTCGCACAGGGTAGGCAAGCGCGCATCGCCCGCTTATAGCCGCGCGCATGACACGACTGGACGGGAACAGCAGGATTGCAGACGCGTGGCGCGGCGGCGTTGTGGCGCTTGGCAATTTTGATGGATTCCACGCGGGTCATCAGGCCGTGGTGGGCCGCGCGGTGGCGCTCGCGAAAGAGCGCGGTGTGCCCGCCCTTGTCGGCACCTTCGATCCGCATCCCGTGCGCCATTTCAAGCCCGATGCTGCGCCCTTTCGCCTGACCACGCTTGATCAGCGCGAGGCGCTGTTTTCAGCCGCCGGGGCCGATGCAATGATCGTCTTCCAGTTCGGCCCGGAGCTGGCGAGCGTCTCTGCCGATGATTTCATCAGCGATTGGCTGATCGGCCATCTCGGCGTCTCCGGCGTGGTGACGGGCGAGGACTTCACCTTTGGCAAGGGGCGCAGCGGGCATATTGATGAACTCGCGCGCATCGGCCCGCCGCTGGGGCTGACGGCAGAAGCCGTGGGCGCTGTGACGGATGCAGAGGGCGTCATTTCCTCCAGCCGGATTCGTGAGGCGCTGGAAGCGGGCGATTGCGCCACCGCCACGCGCCTGCTCACGCGCCCCTTCACCGTGCGCGGGCTGGTGCAGCATGGCGACAAGGTGGGGCGCACCATCGGCTTTCCCACTGCGAACGTCGATATGGGCCAATATCTGCGCCCGCGTTACGGCATTTATGCCGTCAAAGGCCGCCTGCCCGATGGCCGCGTGCTGAACGGCGCGGCCAATTTGGGCATCCGCCCCAGCTTTGATCCACCCAAGGAACTGCTCGAACCACATTTCTTCGACTTTGCCGAAGACCTGTATGGCCACACCATCGATGTGGAATTCCACCATTTCCTGCGCGGAGAGGCCAAGTTTGACGGACTCGACGCCCTGACCGCGCAGATCGCAAAGGATTGCGACGTAGCGCGGGATTTGCTCGGCTGAACCAGCGCACCCGGCAAGCAATTGCGCCGCCCGCCGCCTTCCCCTAAAGCCCGCGCGTCATGACTGAAAAAACTTCCCCCGACGCCGTGGATTACCGCGACACCGTCTTCCTGCCGAAGACCGATTTCCCCATGAAGGCCGGCCTGCCCCAGAAG
>CALMZE010000202.1 GCA_937870585.1 uncultured Sphingomonadales bacterium
GCGAACATGATTTCGCTGCCAGACCGACGGAGCGTGGTGATCAAGGATCGTCGCCGGTTGCAGGATTTAGCACTTGCAGCATGAGGCCTTGACCTAGGTCAATGACCCTTGATCCCTGTGGTTCCAACGGCAACCTGTTAGGAAAAGCCGCATGAACGCGGTGGTTCGGGGAAAGTAAAATGGACGAACTATTGATGCGCGGCGGGGGATGGTTCCTCGCTGCCCTGATTGCCTTTGTTGCAGCCGCGAGTGCGACTGACACGGGCTTTGCGATCCATATGTCGATCATGTGCGCGGCCGGCCTGCTGGCGGCGTTCGCATCGTCGCGTGGGTTCAACTTCGCAAAGGGAAGCTTTCCGGCACTCACGCCGGATGTGGCCTCCCGTTATGACGATGATCTGATCCGGATCGGCGCGATCATGACGCTCTTCTGGGGTGTCGTGGGTTTTCTGGTCGGGCTTGTCATCGCCCTCCAGCTGGCCTTTCCGGTGCTCAATCTGGGGCTGGAGTGGACGACGTTCGGGCGGCTTCGTCCGCTGCATACGTCGGCGGTGATTTTCGCCTTTGGCGGAACCGCGCTGCTCACGACGAGCTTTTACGTTGTGCAGCGCACCTGCCGGGCGCGCCTTGCCTTCCCCGGTCTCGCACGGTTCGTCTATTGGGGCTATCAGCTCTTCATCGTGCTTGCGGCCACCGGCTATGTGCTCGGCATCACGCAGGGCAAGGAATATGCCGAACCCGAATGGTATGTTGACCTGTGGCTGACGATCGTCTGGGTGGCCTATCTGATCGTGTTCGTGGGCACGATCGTGAAGCGCAATGAGCCGCACATCTATGTGGCCAACTGGTTCTATCTGTCGTTCATCATCACCGTGGCGATGCTGCATCTGGTGAACAACGTTTCGCTGCCGGTCAGCTGGGTGGGAACGACCTCATATTCGGCCTGGGCCGGTGTGCAGGGTGCGCTCATTCAATGGTGGTATGGTCATAACGCGGTAGGCTTCTTCCTGACCGCAGGCTTCCTCGCCATGATGTACTATTTCGTGCCGAAGCAGGCGGAACGGCCGGTTTATTCCTATCGTCTGTCGATCATCCACTTCTGGTCGCTGATCTTCCTCTACATCTGGGCGGGTCCGCACCATCTTCACTATACCGCGCTGCCCGATTGGGCGCAGACGCTCGGCATGGTGTTCTCGGTGATGCTGTGGATGCCCAGCTGGGGCGGCATGATCAACGGTCTGATGACGCTCAACGGCGCATGGGACAAGATCCGCACCGATCCCATCATCCGCATGTTCGTGATGAGCCTCGCCTTCTACGGCATGTCGACCTTTGAAGGTCCGATGATGTCCATCAAGGCGGTCAACAGCCTGTCACACTATACGGACTGGACCATCGGTCACGTTCATTCGGGTGCGCTCGGCTGGAACGGCATGGTGACCTTCGCGACGCTCTATTATCTGGTGCCGCGTCTGTGGAACCGTGAACGTCTCTATTCGCTGCGCATGGTGAACTGGCACTTCTGGCTGGCGAGCGCGGGTATCGTGTTCTACGCCTCGGCCATGTGGGTCTCGGGCATCATGCAGGGCCTGATGTGGCGTGAATATGGGGCCGATGGCTATCTGGTCTATTCGTTCAGCGAAACCGTGATGGCGATGTTCCCGATGTATCTGATCCGCGCCTTTGGCGGCCTGTTGTTCCTCTCCGGAGCGCTGGTGATGGTCGTGAACGTCTGGATGACGATTGCGGGCAAGGTCCGGGAAGAACGCCCGATGACCGAAACGCCCTATGATGCAGAGGCTGACCGTCCGATTGTCGGTGCGCCCGCTGCCATCCAGCCTGCAGAATAAGGAGACCATGAAAATGGCAATTGGTCTTGACCACAAAAAACTGGAACGCAACGTCAGCCTTTTGGGTGTCTGCGCTCTGCTGGCGGTGCTCGTGGGGGGTATCGTGGAAATCGCGCCGCTCTTCTGGATCGACTCGACGATCGAGAAGGTGGACGGGGTTCGCCCCTACACCCCGCTCGAACTGGCAGGTCGCAAGATCTACCAGCGTGAAGGCTGCTATGTCTGTCACAGCCAGATGATCCGCCCGTTCCGCGACGAAGTGGAGCGCTATGGTCACTACAGTCTGGCCGCGGAATCCATGTATGACCGTCCGTTCCAGTGGGGCTCCAAGCGCACCGGGCCGGATCTGGCCCGCGTGGGAGGCCGCTATTCGGACGAATGGCACCGCGATCATATGAAGGATCCGCGCGCCGTGGTTCCTGAATCGGTGATGCCGGCCTATCCGTTCCTTGCTCAAAAGGAACTGAATGCCGGGGATATGACCAAGGATCTGGCCACGCTGGCTGCCCTTGGTGTGCCCTATAGCAAGGCGGCCATCGACGCGGCGAATGACGACCTCAAGGCGCAGGCCGATCCCAATGCGGATGCGACCGAGCTGGTGAAGCGTTATCCCAAGTCGCAAGCGCGTGACTATGACGGCGATCCAACCAAGCTGACCGAACTCGACGCGCTGGTGGCCTATCTGCAAATGCTGGGCACGCTGGTCGACTTCAAGGCGGTCGAGGCACAGGAGCAGGCGAAATGAACTACCAGGATCTGCGACACTTCGCGGACTCGTGGGGGCTTTTGTTCATGACGCTGATGTTCGTCGGCCTCGCCGTCTGGACGTTCCGCCCCAAGGCGCGGTCGCTCCACGAGGATGCGGCCAACATGATCTTCAGGGAAGACGATAATGTCTGAGAAACAACGCATTGACGAGGCCACCGGCACAAGCACGGTGGGCCATGAATGGGATGGCATTGAAGAACTGAACACGCCGCTGCCGCGGTGGTGGCTGCTCACATTCTATGCCTGTGTCATCTGGGGCTTGGCTTACACGGTCATGTATCCGGCCTGGCCGATGATCAGCTCTGCCACCGCCGGCATGACCGGCTGGACCAGCCGGGGCCAGCTCGCTCAGGAAATGAAGGCGGAGGCTGATCGCCGCGCGCCGATTCTGGCGGCCATCGCGGCCAAGCCGGTTGAGCAAATCCCGGGCGATGAAAAGCTCTACGCCACGGCGGTTGAAGGCGGTCGCGCCGCATTCAAGGTGCATTGCGTGCAGTGTCACGGCTCAGGCGCGGCTGGCTCAAAGGGCTATCCCAACCTGAACGACGATGACTGGCTGTGGGGTGGTGACATGGGTGCCATTCACCAGACCATCACGCACGGCATCCGCGCGCCGGAACATGGTGAAACGCGGATGAGCCAGATGCCGGCCTTTGGCGGCATGTTCAAACCCGCTGAGCTCACCAGCGTGGTCGCTTATGTCCAGTCGCTTTCGGGTGAACGCAAGGCTGATGCCGCGTCGGCAGCGGGTGCCCCGTTGTTCGCAGCCAACTGCGTGCAGTGCCACGGTGTTGATGGCAAGGGCGTGCGCGCGATGGGCGGGCCGAACCTGACCGACAAGATCTGGCTCTATGGTGGCGACGAAGCCAGCATCCGCCAGACCATCACCAAGAGCCGGTACGGCGTGATGCCGAACTGGAACGAGAAGCTTGACGCGACGACGATCAAGATGCTCGCTTCCTACGTCCACTCACTGGGTGGCGGCGAAGCGGCCCCTGACGCCGGAGCAGCGGCGGCTGCCGCTGTCCCCGCTGCAACCCCTGCTGCGGAGGCTCCGGCCGCTAATGTCAAGTAACAATGATCTGCTGGTAGACTCCGCTCTTGGAGTCTACCAGAAACGTCGGGGCGTATTTCCCAAGATCGTCAGCGGCAATTTCCGTCGCTTCAAATGGCTGGTGATGGTGGTGACACTGGCCATTTACTATCTGACGCCATGGATCCGCTGGGATCGCGGGCCTTATGCGCCCGATCAGGCCGTTCTGGTCGACATGGCGCACCGCCGCTTCTATTTCTTCCAGATCGAAATCTGGCCGCACGAATTTTATTATGTGGCGGGTCTTCTGGTCATGGCCGGGATCGGCCTGTTTCTCGTCACGTCCGCCGTCGGTCGCGCCTGGTGCGGCTATGCCTGCCCGCAGACCGTGTGGACCGATTTGTTCCAGCATGTTGACCGTCTGGTCGATGGGGATCGCAACGCCCAGATCCGGCTGCACAATGCGCCATGGGGGCCGGCCAAGATTGCCCGCCGCCTGCTCAAATGGTCGATCTGGCTGCTGATCGCGGCCTCCACTGGCGGGGCCTGGATCTTCTACTTCTCGGACGCGCCCACGCTGGCGGGTCAGTTGTTCAGCGGAACAGCGGCGGGCGTCGCTTATTCAACGATCTTCGTGCTGACCGTGACGACCTTCATCTTCGGTGGCTTCATGCGCGAACAGGTTTGCATCTATATGTGCCCCTGGCCGCGCATCCAGACCGCGATGCTCGATGAAAAGTCGCTGATCGTCACCTATAAGGATTGGCGCGGTGAACCGCGCGCGCGCGGCAAGAAGCAGGTGACTGAAGACGGGCTGCCTGCGGGCGACTGCATCGATTGCAACCAGTGCGTGCAGGTTTGCCCCACCGGCATCGACATTCGGGATGGGGCGCAAATTGGCTGCATCACCTGCGCGCTGTGCATCGACGCGTGCGACAAGATGATGGAGCAGGTCGGCCGCCCGCGCGGTCTGATCGACTATTGCACCATTGATGATGCCGAAATCGAGAAGAAGGGCGGCACGGCCAAGCCGATTATTGAAACGCTCCGCCATCCGCGCACGCTGATCTACCTCGGCATCTGGACGTCGATTGGTGCGGCCATGGTGTTCACGCTCGGGCAGCGCACCCGGCTGGATCTGAACGTCCAGCATGATCGCAACCCGGTCTATGTCGCGCTCTCCGATGGGGCGATTCGCAACAATTACACGGTGAAGGTGCGCAACATGGAAGCGCGCCCGAAGGACGTGACGCTGCGCATCGAAGGCCTGAAGGGTGCTGTCGCCTGGGCGGGTGAGTCTGAACGCACGGGGGCCACGCAAAGCGTCACCGTGCCGGTGGCAGCGGACTCGGTACTCAAGGTGCGACTGTTTGTGGCCGCCCCGTCCGAAGGGCCGGAGCGTCAGGATTTCACCATTTCCGCGCTGGCCGCCAACGGTCAGGAAAAGGGTGATACGGACGAAGTGGTGTTCGAACGCCCGGCAGGAGGACAGTGATGGCCAAACCGCGCGTTTTCACCGGCTGGCACATGGCGACCATTCTTGTCAGCTTCTTCCTCGTGGTGATTGGCGTCAACGTCTTCATGGCGCGCGCTGCTATCGGCACCTTTGGCGGCACCGTGGTGGATAACAGCTATGTCGCCGGACAGAAGTTTGACGATTGGGAAAGGGCCGCCCGCGCGCAGCAGCAGCTCGGCTGGAGCGTGAATGGCAAGACGGGGCCAGATCGGCGCATCATCGTTTCAGCCAAGGATGCCCAGGGCGGTGCAACCGGCTTTGCGGCCACGGCTATCGCGCACCATCCGCTGGGGCAGCTGCCGGAACAGAGCCTCAGCTTCACCACCGGGACAGACGGCCAGCTCGAATCGCAGCAGGTGCTGCCCGCCGGTCGCTGGCAGGTGCGCCTTACGGTCACGCGCGGCGGACAGAGCTTCCGCCAGATTCTCTCCGTCCAATGAACGCGCCTGCACCCGCAAAGGCCCTCGCCGCTTTGCCGGAAACGCTGTTTTCCGTGCCGGGGATGCGCTGCGCCGGGTGCATCTCCAAGCTGGAGACCGGGCTGGCTCATGCGCCGGGTATCGCTGCGGCACGTGTCAATTTCACCGCCAAGCGTGTGACGGTCAGCCATCTGCCCGAAACGACCTTGCCCGAACTCGTGGAGGCGATTGGCGCACTCGGCTTTGACGCGCAGCCGCTGCTCGATCCGATGACCGTCACAGGGGATCAGGAAAGCCGCGATCTGCTGAAGGCGCTGGCGGTGGCGGGCTTTGCCGCGATGAACATCATGCTGCTCTCCGTCTCGGTCTGGTCCGGCGCAGAGGGCGGCACGCGTGATCTGTTCCACTGGCTCTCGGGCGCGATTGCAGTGCCTACGGTGATCTATTCGGGTCGGCCCTTCTTCAAGTCCGCCTGGGCTGCGCTGAAGCATGGCCGCACCAATATGGACGTGCCGATTTCCATCGGCGTCACGCTGGCCACTGCGCTCAGCCTGTTTGAAACGATCATGCACGGCGCGCACGCCTATTTTGACGGCGCGGTCATGCTGCTCTTCTTCCTGTTGTGCGGCCGCTGGCTCGATAGCGTGATGCGTGACCGCGCGCGCGATGGCGTGTCTGCGTTGCTCAAGAACACCGCGCCGGGCGCGCTGGTGCTGGAAAGCGGCGGCCAGTCGCGCTGGGTCGCCGCGAGCGAATTGCGGCAGGGGATGACGATGCTGGTTGCAGCGGGCGAACGGCTCGCGGCAGACGGTGTGGTGGCCAAGGGCCAGTCGCGGCTTGATGCCTCTTTGCTCACCGGCGAATCCGCGCCGGTTCCGCTCGGGCCGGGGGAGCGGATTCACGCGGGCACGCTCAATCTGGATGGCCCGCTGGAGGTAGAGATCACGGCCGCCGGGGCCGAAACTGCCGTCGCCGATATTGCCCGGCTGATGGAAGAGGCGGCGCAATCCAAGAGCCGCTATGTCCGCATCGCCGACCGGGCGGCGCGCTGGTATGCGCCTGCGGTGCATACGCTGGCGCTGTCAAGCTTTGTGGGCTGGATGATCGCGGGCGCGGGCTGGCATCATTCGCTGCTGATTGCGGTTGCCGTGTTGATCATCACCTGCCCGTGCGCTTTGGGGCTGGCGGTTCCGGCCGCGCAGATCGTGGCGGCGGGGGCGCTGATGAAGCGCGGCGTTCTGGTGAAGGATGGCTCTGCGCTTGAACGGCTGGCCGAGGTTGATCGCGCGCTGTTTGACAAGACGGGCACGCTGACGCTGGGGCGGCCCGATCCGGTCAATCTTGATGCGCTGGATGCCCCCGGCAAGGCGCTGGCGCTCGCACTGGCGCGGGTCAGCCGTCATCCGCTCAGCCAGTCGCTGCGGCGCGCGCTGGAGGCTGAAGGCGTGACGGCAGCGAGCGTGGAAGGCGCAGTGGAAACGCCGGGTGCTGGCGTGGAGGCGCTGGCGAAAGGCGTGCGGGTCCGGCTTGGTCGGCCTGAATCGCAGTTGGAGGATGGGCGGCTCGCCTGTGCGCTCAGCGTCGGTGACGCCTCGCCAGTCACGATCCTGTTTGAAGATGCGATGCGACCCGATGTGCGCGCGTCGCTTGCCACACTCTCGGCGCTGGGGATTGAAAGCGCGATTGTTTCGGGAGACCGCGAAGAAGCGGTACGCCCGGTGGCGGCGCAGCTCGGCCTGGCGGCGCAAACCGGGATGCTGCCCGAAGATAAATTGGCGGCCATCGCAGAGCTGGATGCCGCCGGGCACAAGGTGCTGATGGTGGGGGATGGGCTGAATGACGGCCCGGCTCTTGCTGCGGGTCATGCCTCGCTGGCGCCTGCTTCTGCGAGTGACGCGGGGCAGAATGCGGCGGACGCGATTTTTCTGGGGGACAGCCTCGATCCGGTGCCGACAGCGGTGCGGGTGGCGCGTGCCACGCAGCGGATCGTTCGTCAGAATTTCATCATGGCCATCGGGTACAACGTCATTGCTGTTCCGCTCGCCATTCTCGGCATGGTGACGCCGCTTATTGCCGCGCTTGCCATGTCTGGCTCTTCACTGATCGTCGTGGCCAATGCGCTGCGGCTGAAAGGATCCGCTCGATGACAGGCATCGCGCTGCTCATTCCGATTGCGCTTGGCCTTGGCCTGCTGGGGCTGGCTGGCTTTTTCTGGTCATTGGGCAATGGCCAGTTTGATGATCTGGACGGGGCGTCGCTCCGCATCCTGCTCGATGATGATGAGGCAGGGCCAGTATCATGAACGCGTGGCGCAATCCGGGTATCGGCCTGTTCGCGGCGCTGGTGATCAGCACGCCGCTGCCTGCCGCGCAAAGCACGACCAGCCTCGAAATTGCCACCTGCGCCGGAGGCACAGTGCGCATCGACCTGCCACAAGGCAGCGTACCTGCGCCCGGCGGTGATGATCATGACTGCTGCCGCAAAGGCTGCCACGCAGGCTCAGACCGCCGCAAGAAGAACGGCGCGTTGAACGATAGCTGCTGCTGAGGGGGCAGAGTCTTCTTTGTGACTTTGCGTCTTGGTGTAAGGACCTTTTTCGCACACAAAGACACGAAGACACAAAAAGGACGGCTCGGACATTTCGTCATTCCCGCGAAGGCGGGAATCCATGAGCACGGTGTTTGCGGAAGAAGCACGACGTTTCAACCTCTTCCTCATCCGCTAGAGATCTTGGATTCCCGCCTTCGCGGGAATGACGACTTCTTTTGAGAGTGTCGATGACTGGTAAGGAAAGGCTCCATCCCCTCTGCGGCCTCTGCTCCCTCTGCGTCTCTGCGTGAAACACAAAAAGCGCCCGAAATCCGGACGCACTTGTGCCTTGGTGAGAAAAGAGAGGGGGCGGTCGGCGCGGGTTACGCGCGGGGTTTGGGTTGGCGGAATGATTTGCTGTTGAAGGCCCCTGGCTCATGTCCGACGTCATACCGTGAGGGCCACTTTTGAGATGCCGGCCCCTGGACTGTCCAATCGGGGGCCA
>CALMZE010000203.1 GCA_937870585.1 uncultured Sphingomonadales bacterium
TGCTCCCACTGGCGCGCGTCCATCACCTGCGGGGTCTTGACCTCGACATAGCCGGAGCCGTCAATCGCGCGGCGCATATAGGCTTCAAGCTCGCGGTAGATGCGGAAGCCCTTGGGGTGCCAGAAGACAGAGCCGTGCGCTTCAGCCTGAAGATGGAACAGCCCCATCTCTGCGCCCAGCTTGCGGTGATCGCGCTTGGCGGCTTCCTCCAGCCGGGTGAGATGCGCGTCGAGCTGCTTCTTGTTGAGCCAGCCTGTGCCATAGACGCGCGTCAGCTGCGCATTCTTCTGGTCGCCGCGCCAATAGGCACCGGATACGCGCATCAGCTTGAAGGCTTGGCTGTCGAGCTTTCCGGTGGAGGCCAGATGCGGCCCGCGACACATGTCCATCCAGTCATTGCCAGACCAGTAGACCGTCAATTCCTCGCCCTCGGGCAGTTCGGCGGCCCATTCGGCCTTGAAGCTCTCTCCCGCTTTGGCCCATGTCTCGATCAGCGCATCACGCGCGACGACTTCGCGGCGCAGCGGCTTGTCCGCCTTGATGATGGCGCGCATCGCCTCTTCGATCTTGGGCAGATCGTCTTCGGTAAAGGGCGTTTGCGGGGCGAAATCATAATAGAACCCGTCATCGGTCGAGGGGCCAAAGGTGATCTGCGTGCCGGGATAGAGCGATTGCACCGCTTCGGCGAGCACATGCGCAAAATCATGCCGGGCGAGTTCCAGCGCATCGGCTTCATCGCGCGTTGTCACCAGCGCCACTTGAGCGTCGCCGTCAAACGGGCGCATCACGTCGCGCAATTCACCATTCACGCGCGCGGCGATTGTTGCCTTGGCAAGGCCGGGGCCAATCGAGGCGGCGAGATCAGCGGGTGTGGACCCGGCGGGCATTTGCCGCACGGAACCATCGGGAAGTGTGAGAGAAAGAGTGTCAGACATGGGGACGGCCTATGCCGTGGCGGGTGCGAAGGTGCAATGCTTCTCTGCCGCCTGCGGGGCCTATCAGCCGAGCAAAATGCCGTAATCCTGCGTAAAGCGTGCGCGCGCATCATGGGCCGTGCTGAACTGGAAGGCGTGAAGGCCCATGGCGTGCGCACCCGCGACATTGGCGGCGACATCATCCATGAACAGCGTTTCAGATGGCGTCAGGCTCCACGTTGAAAGGAGGTGCTTGTAAATGCCGGGGTTGGGCTTCACCTCGCCAATTTCAGCGGAAATCACGGCACCTTCAAAGAGTTGCCACCATGGATGGTGTGCTTTGTAATACGCCACGAATTCATGAACATTGTCTGACAGCGCGAAAACGCGATAGCCCGCATCCAGCGCATCCTGCATCAGATCGACCGAGCCGGGCAGGGGGCTCATGCTCTCCAGCACCACTGCAAACAGCCGGTCTGCGACGTCTGCCTGCATCAGCCCGCTTGATACATAGCGGTCCTTTGCATCGGGAACGCTGATCTGGCCCAGATTGAGCGGCAGCCAAACATCGCGTGAAAACACGCCTGCTCGCAGAGCCTCATGATCATGGCCTTCGCCAAAAGTCTGACGGATGATCCAGTCCGGATCCCAGCGCACCACCACATTGCCGATATCGAAAACGATATTGCGGATGGTGGGCGTCACAGGCTTATTCCCCGCGCGACAATTTGCGGACGAAGCCGATCAGGCCGGTCTGGCGGCTGCGGCGCAGGCGTTCGGCTTGCAGGATGGTATGGACCTGTTTGAAGCACGCTTCCACATCCTCATTGACCAGCACATAGTCATAGCCATCCCAATGGCCGATTTCCGAGACAGCGCGATCCATGCGGCCTTGGATCACTTCTTCACTGTCTGTCCCGCGAGAGCGCAGGCGATGCTCCAGTTCAGTGATGGAGGGCGGCAGGATGAAGACGCGGACGACATCGCCACCCATCTGCTGGTACAGTTGCTGCGCGCCCTGCCAGTCGATATCGAACAGCACGTCACGGCCGCTTGCCAGCGTGTCCTCTACATGCTTGCGCGGTGTGCCGTAGCGATTGCCGAACACATGCGCCCATTCCAGAAATTCCCCGGCCGAAACCATGGCGCGGAACTGCTCCAGATCGACAAAGTGATAATCCTTGCCGTCCACTTCGCCGGGCCGCATCGGGCGGGTGGTGGCGGAGACGGACATGGAAATCCGTTCATCCTCCGCCAGCAAGCGGCGCGAGATGGTGGATTTTCCAGCTCCCGAAGGAGAGGAGATGACGAACAACAGGCCCCTGCGGGCGATGGATTTGGCTTGAGGCATGGCCGCTTTTGCACCGGTTGGGCAATGGGCGTCAATCGCGGGGACGCGACATTCTTTATGCTTGCACGCAGGCGAGCGCGTGCGTTATTTCGCAAATATGATGCGCTCCCCCACGATCATGACGGATTCCGACAAGGACACTGGCAATGGAACCGGTCTGGGCGTTGCCACGCGCACCCGGGCACGCACCAAGAAGCCGACGCCTTATCGTGTTCTGATGCTCAACGATGATTACACGCCGATGGAATTTGTCGTTCATGTGCTCCAGACGTTTTTCCGGATGAGCATTGAAGATGCGACGCGTGTCATGCTGCATGTTCATCAGAAGGGCGTGGGGGTATGCGGCACCTTCTCCTATGAAGTGGCAGAAACCAAGGTGACGCAAGTCATTGACTATGCGCGCAAGAATCAGCACCCGCTGCAATGCACTCTTGAAAAGGCCTGATCATGTCTGAAGTTGCCAAACGTTCGGTTGAAGGCCGTGTTGCGATTGTGACTGGGGCGGCCAGCGGCATGGGCCGGGCGACCGCGCGGCTGCTGGCGGAAATGGGTGCCAAGGTGGCCGTGATTGATGTCAATCAGGCAGGCGCACAAGCCGTGGCCGATGAGATTGGCGCGAATGCACAGGCTTGGTCGCTCGATATTGCAGACCGCGCGGCGGTGGAGCGCGTTGTGAACGAGGTTGCGGCACGTTTTGGCGGGCTCGACATTCTGGTCAACAATGCGGGCATTTCTGATCCGCTGCCGCTTGATGATCCGCGCTATCCCGAATCATGGGATCGGCTGATTGGCGTGATGCTCACGGGTACGGCGATGATGGTGCGCGCGGCGCTGCCCCATTTGCGCAAATCGGATGCAGCACGCGTGGTCAACATCGCATCGACCGAAGCGCTGGGCTCTACGGCAGGCCATAGCGGCTACAGCGCGGCCAAGGCGGGCATCACTGGCCTCACGCGCTCGCTGGCGGTGGAATTTGGTCGTGAAGGCATTTGCGTTAACGCCATTTGTCCCGGCCCGATCCGTACCGGCATGACGGAGCGCGTGTCTGAAGAGCATAAGACAATCTTCGCCAAGCGCCGCACCGCCATGTATCGCTATGGCGAGCCCGAAGAGGTAGCGCAGATCACGGTCAGCCTGTGCCTGCCCGCAGCGTCCTATCTCACCGGTGTGACCATCCCCGTTGACGGCGGATTGATGGCGCGCAACGCTTGATTCCTCCCATGTTCATCCATCTGGCGGTGGCGACCATCATGGTCGTTCTCACCGTCACCATTCATGGCATGGGTATGGCGGTGCTGGGACGCGTGTTGCGGATAGAGGCCGTGGAAGAACGCGCGCATCATGTCCCGTCCGTCTCGCTGCGTAGCCTGAAATTCACGATTTTGATGACCGGCGCGCTGTTCTTTTTGCATGGTGTGGAAATCTGGCTCTATGCCTTGCTGTACAAGCTGATCGGGGCGATCCACAGCTTTGAGACCTCCATCTATTTCTCTACCATCAGCTATGCCGGGATTGGCTATGATGATCGCTATATTGCGGCATCCTGGAGGCTTGTTGCTGCAATAGAAGGGATCAACGGACTGCTGCTGCTGGGCTGGTCCACTGCATTTTTTGTGACGATGGTAACGCGGTTGGGCCGCGTGTGAAAGGAATGACCGTGAGCGACGAAGACGATTATGTGTATGATGAAGTCAGCGGCGAATGGATGCCTGCTTCTGAACTGGCAGCACGGCAGGCGAGCGAAGGGGCGGTTGAAGTTCGCGATTCCGTTGGAAATCTGCTGGCTGACGGCGATCAGGTGACGTTGATCAAGGATTTGACCGTGAAAGGCGCGGGCCAGACGCTCAAGCGCGGCACGCTCATCAAGTCGATCCGGCTGACCGGAGACAGCCAGGAAATTGACTGCAAGTATGATGGCATCAAGGGGCTGGTGCTGCGCGCGGAGTTTGTCCGCAAGAGGTGATGCGAAGGACTCGCACTTTGGCCCTGTTCAGGGGGCGGGGGCGAGGCTAGTCTTGGCGCATGAACAACGAGATCGAAGCCGCAGCCTCCATGGCGACAGGAATGGTGCTGGCTGCCGCAGTGGAGCCTGAACAGGGTGACGCGCAGGCGCAAGGGCAGGGCAAGTGCCTGAACTGTGGCACCGCGCTCAATGGTAGCTATTGCCATTCGTGCGGGCAGACTGCGCATATTCACCGGTCAATCAGCGCATTTCTGCATGATCTGATGCACTCGATCTTCCATTTTGAAGGCAAGATCTGGCGCACGCTGCCGATGCTGTTTCTGCATCCGGGCACGCTGACACGCGATTATGTGCATGGGCACCGTGCTCGCTATGTCTCGCCATTGGCGCTGTTCCTGTTCTGCGTGTTTCTGATGTTTGCTTCGTTCAACTGGCTGGGCGCGCCCTTCCGGCATCTGGATGTGAAGGCTGCGCCAACGGACGTGGCCGCATTGCGAGCGCGCACGGCTCGCATCAAGCTTGAATCCGCGAAGCTGAGCTCGATGGAGGCGGCGCTCAAGGCAAAGGGTGGTACGGACTCCGCGTTGAAAGAGCAAATCGCCGCGCAGGAAGAGAAATTGAGCGAGCTTTCGCTGGAAGATACGTTGGCGACCGGCCTCAACAAGGAAATTGTCCAGGAAGGTGCCAAGGACATTGATACCGGCAACCCGAATCTCGATGTGCGTCTCCAGCGCGCATTGTCCAACCCCGATCTGCTGCTCTACAAACTGCAATCCAGCGCGTATAAATTCAGCTGGCTGATGATCCCGATTTCACTGCCATTCCTGTGGCTTCTCTTCCCGTTTCGCAGGGATGTGACGGCCTATGACCATTTGGTGTTCATCACCTATTCGCTGAGCTTCGTCACGCTGTTGCTGGTGCTGCTGGCCATCGTTGAGCATATCAGACTGTTGGCACCCTATCAGGATCGCATACTCACCATGGCAGTCCTCGCACATATGTTTGTGCAGTTGCGCCGCGCTTACCAGCTGTCCGTCAAAGGTGCATTGTGGCGCACGGTTTTGCTTGCCATTTCGGCCCTGTTGGTCGTGGGGCTGTTCGCAATCATCCTGTTCCTGATGGGCGCGAGCTGAGCAGCTGTTTCCAAGATCAATTGAGACTTTGATCCAACTCCGTTCGTGCTGAGCCTGCCGGACCAATGCCCTCCGAAGGCAGCGCTCGCAGAGGGAAGGACTGTCCTTCGACAGGCTCAGGACGAGCGGCGTTGTGTCGCGATTCCAGATAGACGCGAGCTGAGCAGATCAGATCAGCCCGGCGAGCGGGCTGGACGGATCGGCATACATGCGGCGGCCCATGCGCCCGGCGCGGTAAGAGAGGCGGCCGCTTTCCACTGCCAGACGCATCGCGCGCGCCATCATTACCGGGTTTTTGGCCTCGGCAATAGCGGTGTTCATCAGCACGCCATCGCAGCCCAGTTCCATCGCCACGCCCGCGTCTGATGCTGTGCCAACGCCCGCATCAACCAGAACGGGCACCTTGGCATTTTCCACGATCAGCCGGATCGTGACGCGGTTCTGAATGCCCAGCCCGGAGCCAATCGGAGCGCCGAGTGGCATGACGGCCACGGCTCCGGCCTCTTCCAGCTGCTTGGCGGCAATGGGATCATCGGTGCAATAGACCATCGGCTTGAAGCCATCCTTGGCCAGAATTTCAGTGGCCTTCAGCGTCTCGCGCATGTCGGGATAGAGCGTTTTGGCTTCGCCGAGCACTTCCAGCTTGACCAGATCCCAGCCGCCCGCTTCACGCGCCAGTCGCAGCGTCCGGACGGCATCATCGGTGGTGAAGCAGCCCGCCGTGTTGGGCAAATAGACGATCTTCTTGGGATCGATGAAGTCGGTCAGCATCGGGGCCTTGGGGTCCGACACATTCACGCGTCGCACCGCGACCGTCACGATCTCTGCGCCCGAGGCTTCAACCGCTGCCGCGTTCTGCGCGAAATCCTTATATTTGCCGGTGCCGACGATCAGGCGAGAGGTGAAGGTCTGGCCCGCAACCGTCCATGTATCGGGAGTGTCATGCGTATCGGTCACGGCGCGAATCCTGAATTTGCATCATTGGAAGAGGCGCATCTCAAGCGCGATTTGCAACTCGAATGTCAAGGCGCGAGTCGCCGACCTTAGCCGCCGCCGACGAAATGGACGATCTCCAGCGTGTCTCCATCGGTGAGCAAAACCTCAGCCAGTATCGAGCGCGGGACGATCTCCAGATTGCGTTCCACGGCGATCTTGGCGGGGTTGAGGCCGATCTGTTCGGCCAGCGCGGCAATGGTCAGGCCGTCATCAATCGTGCGGGGTTCGCCGTTCAGGGTGATCGAAATGCTCATGGCCGATGCGTTATCAGCCTGCCTGCGTTTCGCCTACCCAAGCTTTCGCCTTTTCAAGCGTCGCGCGGATGAAGGGGCCTTTTTCCTCAGCGTAGAGCGTGGAATTGTCTGGGAAGAGTGCCATGGCGCGGCGCTTTTCGGCTGCATAGTCGGTCGCGACGTCAGGGAAGGAGCGCAGATAATTGCGGAAGGCCAGTTGCAACGCAGCGTTGGGCGAATCCTGCTCATAGCAATGCAGGTTGATCACGCGCGTGCCGGTTTCCGGATCATCATAGGTGAAGAACAAGCGCCCTTCCAATCCGAACGCGCCGTGCCAGACATAGCCCATGGCTTCCATGTCTGCGCGGTGTTGCTCCAGATCCTTGAGAAAGCGGACGAGCCCAATCAGATCTACCACAGGCTTGGCACTCAAGCCGGGAACAGAGGTGGAGCCGATATGGTGCGTGGAGACAAACAGGCCCGGCATGGCGCGCAGGAGCGTCATGTGATGTGCCGCGATCTCGGGCCAGGCCGGATCGTAAGGCACGAGAGAGACAGGGATTGTCGGTGCCACGCAGCAAGGCTAACCCGGTTTCAACCCTGTGTCATGTGATTATGATCACAAATTGTGCCTTTGCCTGCGCGGGTTACGGGTCTAGGGGCAAATCAAACTCTGCAAGCGGGACCATGCATGTCTGACCGGCCTTTGATCTATGTCCTCAATGGACCGAACCTCAATCTTCTCGGCACGCGCGAGCCAGAGATTTACGGCCACGAAACGCTCGACGATATTGCGGGCGCACTGGAAGATCGCGCACGGGAATTGGGGCTGGAGGTGGATGTCCGCCAGTCCAACCATGAAGGCCATCTGGTCGACTGGTTGCACGAGGCGAGTTCGCGCGGGGCGAAGGCGGTTCTGCTCAACGCCGGGGCCTACACGCACACATCCATCGCCATTCTTGATGCGATCAAGGCGATCAAGGTGCCGGTGATCGAAGTGCATCTTTCCAACCCGCACACGCGGGAAGCGTTCCGCCACAAAAGCTATGTCGGCATGGGGGCCAAAGCCACCGTGGCCGGTTTCGGTACTTTGAGCTATACCGTTGCGCTGGACGCGGCGGCGAAGCTCTGACAAAGGGCAGCCATTAACAAGATCGGGGGTCTCATGAGTGACAAGAACGGAGCCATGCAGGTGGATGTGACGCTGGTGCGCCAGCTGGCCGAACTGCTGGACAAGACCGGGCTGAGCGAAATCGAAGTGGAAGACAAGGATCGCAAGATCCGCGTGGCGCGCACGCTTCAGGCGGCGGCTGCGCCTGTCTCTTATGCTGCACCGGCTGCGGCGCCTGTGCCCGTTGCCGCACCGGCTGCTGCTGCGGCCCCGGCGGCAGCACCCGCTGATCATCCCGGCGCGGTCAAATCCCCGATGGTGGGAACGGTTTATCTCGCTCCGTCCCCCGATGCGTCGGATTTCATTTCGATCGGCTCCACGGTGAAGGAAGGCGATACGCTGCTCATTATCGAAGCGATGAAGGTGATGAACACCATCGCCGCGCCGCGTGGCGGCAAGGTGACGCAGATCCTCGTTGCCAATGCGCAGCCGGTGGAGTTTGATCAGCCGCTGGTGGTGATCGAGTGACAATCAGCTTCACTTCCGTTCGTCCTGAGCTTGTCGAAGGACTGCCTTTTCTTCGTTCAGATCTTCTTCCAGAGAAAAGCAGGGCTTCGACAAGCTCAGCCCGAACGGATGTTAGAGAGTTGGGGGCGTGGGCATGACAATCGAAAAACTGCTGATCGCCAACCGCGGCGAGATTGCGCTGCGCATCCACCGTGCCGCGCAGGAAATGGGCATCAAGACCGTCGCCGTCCACAGCACGGCAGACGCCGATGCCATGCACGTCCGTTTGGCAGACGAAGCCGTGTGCATTGGCCCGCCTGCGGCCAAGGACAGTTATCTCAACATCCCTGCGATCATTTCGGCAGCGGAAATCACGGGCGCGGATGCCATCCATCCCGGCTATGGCTTCCTCTCTGAAAATGCCCGTTTTGCAGAGATTATCGAAGAGCATCAGATCATCTTTGTCGGTCCCAAGCCGGAGCATATCCGGACGATGGGTGACAAGGTGATGGCCAAGAAGACCGCAGGGGAACTGGGTTTGCCGCTCGTTCCGGGGTCTGATGGCGCGATTGACGATGTGGAGGTGGCCAAGGCGATTGCGCGCGACGTCGGCTATCCGGTCATCATCAAGGCGGCCTCTGGCGGCGGTGGTCGCGGCATGAAGGTGGTGAATTCCGAAGAGGAACTCGAAACCCAGATGCAGCAGGCCGGAACCGAGGCGAAGGCCGCGTTTGGCGATGCGACCGTCTATCTCGAAAAATATCTCGGCAACCCGCGCCACATCGAATTTCAGGTGTTCGGGGACGGGGAGGGCAACGCCATCCATCTGGGTGAGCGCGATTGTTCGCTCCAGCGCCGCCACCAGAAGGTGCTGGAAGAAGCGCCGTCGCCCGTCATTGACGCAGCGGAGCGGGAGCGCATGGGCGGCATCGTCGCCAAGGCAATGGCCGGCATGGGCTATCGCGGCGCGGGCACCATCGAATTCCTTTGGGAAAATGGCGAATTCTACTTTATCGAGATGAACACCCGCATTCAGGTGGAGCATCCGGTGACGGAGATGATCACCGGCTTTGATCTGGTGCGCGAACAGATCCGCGTGGCGCAGGGCGGGGGGCTTTCCGTCCGTCAGGAAGATCTGGAGTTTCGCGGGCACAGCATCGAATGCCGCATCAACGCCGAAGACCCGCGCACCTTTGCGCCGTCTCCCGGCACGATCAAGGCGTGGCACGCGGCGGGCGGCATGCACGTTCGTGTCGATAGCGGGCTTTATGCGGGCTATAAAATCCCGCCTTATTATGACAGCATGATCGCCAAGCTGATCGTCTATGGTCGCACGCGCGAAAGCTGCATGATGCGGATGCGTCGCGCGCTGGAGGAAATGGTGGTGGATGGGGTGAAGACCAACATTCCGCTGCATATGGACCTGCTGCGCGCGCCCGATGTGATCGACGGCGATTATTCGATCAAATGGCTGGAAGAGTGGCTGGCGGCCCAAAGCTGAGCCGCCGCTCTGCCTTGGGCGGGTTGGCGCTGCTGCCCCTGTGGGGATGCAGCCCGCCCGCTCCCCAGCCGCGTCGCTCGACTCCGGTCGCGGGGCCTGCGCCGGGTGCGGGGCATGATCTGGTTGAACTGATCACGCTCGACCCCGCCTTCAAGCTCGACATCCGCTACGCCACGCCGAACAATTTCACGGGCCGGATACTCTATCCGCAAGCGCGCGCCTTTTTGCGGAAGGAGGCGGCGCAGGCGTTGCTCACGGCGCTCACCGAACTGAAAGCGGCAGGCTATGGCCTGCTCATCTATGATGGCTATCGGCCGTTTCGCATCACCAAGCTGATGTGGGATGTAACGCCGCGCGCAAAGCGTAACTATGTGGCCAATCCCAAGGACGGGTCACGCCATAATCGCGGCTGTGCGGTAGATTTGACGCTCTATGACCTGAAGACTGGGCAGCCTCTGCTGATGCCCAGCGGCTATGATGAATTCAGCCCGCGCGCGCATCATGATTTCATGGATGCCCCAACAGAGGCCATCGCCCACCGCACCCTGCTGCGCGACACCATGCAGGCGCATGGCTTTTACGCGATGGGCAATGAGTGGTGGCACTATGACTTCAAGGATTGGAAGCAGTATCCGCTGCTCGATGTGGGGTTTGAGGATCTATGACCCCGCCGTCCTGAGCTTGTCGAAGGACTGCTTTGCCTTTGTCCGAGACAGATAGAACGGTCCTTCGACAAGCTCAGGACGGCGGTCATTTTAGAGCGCGATGACTTTTGACTGAATCCGTCCGTGCTCAGGCCTTGTGCCGGAGCCTTGCGAGAGTCTGGCAGACATGGTTTCGTAACGCCACAGGGCTCCGGCCTTCGCCGGAGCACAGGGTGTGTCAACCTAAAGTCATAAGAGTCTAAGCAATCACCCCACAGCCTTGGGCGTATCCGGGTCCATCCCCCATTCAGACCAGCTGCCATCATAAATCGCTACATCGCGTTTGCCGAGCAGATGTGCACCGAGCGCGAGGACGCAGGCTGTTACCCCTGATCCGCATGTCGTGACGAGCGGGCGCGCCAGATCGATGCCTGCCGCGTCAAACGCCGCTTTCAGCTCAGCCCCGCGTTTCCAGCGGCCATCGGGTTGGAGCATGGCGGAATAGACGAGGTTCACGCTGCCGGGGATATGCCCAGAGGCCATCCCAGGGCGGGGTTCCGGATCGGCGCCGGTAAAGCGCGGTGCCCCCCGTGCGTCCGCAACCTGCTCGGCGCCGGTTGTCACATTGGCGAGCATGTCCGCCTTGCTGCGCACTTTGCTGCGGTCCACGCGCGCAGTGAAGCGGGCAGGGGTGAGGTGGGCCGCGTCACTCTCAGTGGGGCGCTTCTCGGCGAACCACGCCTTCATCCCGCCATCCAGCAGAAAGACGCTGGGTGCGCCGTAAATCTCACGCAGCATCCACCAGGCCCGCGCGCCGCTCACCATCGTGCTGTTGTCATAAATAACGATGCGGTTGCGTTCGCTCACACCCAGCGCGCCCAGCCGCTCTTCAATGAATACGGCAGACGGCAGCATCATCGGGCGCGGATCGTGAGGATCGCCCAGCGTGCCAAGCGAGAGGAAGCGCGCGCCCGGAATATGCGCCGCGCGAAACTCCGATTCCAGATCGCGCGGATCGCCCGGCATCACCGCCGTCGCATCCAAAATGCGCAGATCTGGATCGCTCAGCTGGCTGGCGAGCCATTCGGTCGAAACGAGCGCGTCCATCACGCTCATCCGTGCGTCACCAGCCATTCGTCCGCAGGCGCGCGGTTGGGCATCGCGCTGTTCGCGGGATCGTTCGGGTCCTTGTAGCCAATCGAGAGCCCGGTCCACAGGATGCGCTCTTCGGGCAGGCCCAGGAAGCTGCCGACTGTCTTGGGATAGATCGCCCAGCATTCCTGCGGGCAGGAATCGAGACCCGCTTCGCACAGCAGCAGCATGATGGTAGCGAGCAATGCGCCGCCATCGGCCCATTGTGGATGCTCCATCTGCCGGTCGAACGACACGAACAGCGCCGTAGGAGCGCCGAAGAACTGGAAGTTGCGGGAGAACCAGATTGCCCGCGCTTTCTTGTCCTCACGCGGGATGCCGAGCGCACCATAAAGCGTTTCGCCCACTTCGAAGCGGCGGCCTTCATAGGGCTGCTTCAATCCGGGCGGGTAAACATGATATTCGGGCTGTTCCATTTCACGGTTGGCGGTCTTTTCCGCCATGATGCCCTTGAGCTTGGCCATCGACTCGCCATGCACAATATCCACATGCCATGGCTGGACATTGCCGCCGCTCGCCGCACGTGCCGCGCGGGTAACGATGTCTTGCAGCAAGGCCACATCGACGGGCTTGTCCAGAAAGCCACGGACCGAACGGCGATAGGCAACGGCTTCCGATACGTTCATCAAATTGACCTCATCCGGTGATTGTCTGTCTTGCAACTTTCCCTTGCCGTAAACGTCAATTTGCGCAAGGGGATTCGCCATTCAACAATTCTGGAGAAGGAATCGACCATGGCTACAGCCTATATCGTAGATGCCGTCCGCACCGCTGGCGGACGCCGCAATGGCCGCCTCGCAGGCGTTCACCCCGTTGATCTGGCTGCTGCCACGCTGGACGCCATCGTCTCGCGTTCGGGCATTGATGGTGGTCGCGTGGAAGACGTGATCATGGGCTGCGTCACGCAGGCGGGCCAGCAGGCTGGTCAGGTGGGCCGCAACGCCGTGCTCGCCGCCAAGAACCTGCCCGAGCATGTTCCCGCTGTGACGATTGACCGTCAGTGCGGTTCTTCGCAGCAGGCGATCCAGTTTGCCGCGCAGGCCATTATGGCGGGCACGATGGACATGGTGATTGCAGCCGGTGTGGAAAGCATGACGCGCGTGCCGATGGGCACGTCTGCCATGTTCCACATGAAGGAAGGCCTTGGCATGTACAAATCGCCGGGCCTTGAAGCCAAATATCCCGGCGTGATGTGGTCCCAGTTCATGGGCGCGGAAATGATTGTGAAGAAGCATGGCTTTACCAAGGATCAGATCGACGCATTCTCGCTCAAGAGCCACATGAATGCCAAGGCCGCGACCGAAGCCGGTCTGTTCGCCAATGAAATCGTGCCGATTGCCATCGAAACGCCCGAAGGCGCTGCGATGCATACGGTGGACGAAGGCATCCGTTTCGACGCGACGTTGGAAAGCATTGCGGGCGTGAAGCTGCTGTCTGAAGGCGGCGCGCTGACGGCGGCTTCGTCTTCTCAGATTTGCGATGGTGCTTCGGCGGCCCTGATCGTGTCCGAACAGGCCCTCAAGGATTACGGTCTCACCCCCATCGCACGCATTCACAATCTGACCGTGACCGCTGGCGATCCCGTGATCATGCTCGAAGAACCGCTCTTCGCCACGGATCGTGCCCTTCAGCGTGCGGGCCTGAAGATCAGCGACATTGACGCCTATGAAGTCAATGAAGCCTTCGCGTCTGTGCCGATGGCGTGGCTGAAGCACACCGGCGCAGACCCGGAAAAGCTCAACGTGAACGGCGGTGCCATCGCGCTTGGCCACCCGCTCGGCGCGTCGGGCACCAAGCTGATGTCCACCCTGCTCAACGTGCTCAAGCAGCGCGGTGGCAAGTACGGCCTCCAGACGATGTGCGAAGGCGGCGGTGTTGCCAACGTGACGATCGTCGAACGTCTTTGATTAATTTCCGCCGCTCATCCTGAGGAGCCATTGAGCTTGTCGAAATGGCGTCTCGAAGGATCCTTCGAGACGGGTCTTCGGCAGACTCAGCCCCTCCCCAGGATGAGCGGATTTCTTTGAATAAGGAGCTATTTCATGAAACTCGATTCCTCCGTTTCCGCCGTCATCACAGGCGGCGCATCTGGCCTCGGTGCCGCTACGGCGCGCGCGCTGGCCGCCAAGGGCGTCAAGGTCGCCATCTTCGACCTTCAGGCCGAAAAGGGCGAAGCCATTGCCAAGGAACTCGGTGGCGTGTTCTGCGAATGCAACGTCACCGACGATGCTTCGGTTGATGCGGCCTTTGCCAAGGCGCGTGCGGCCATTGGCCAAGAACGCATCCTTGTGAACTGCGCAGGCACCGGCAACGCGATCAAGACCGCCAGCCGTTCCAAGGAAGATGGCTCGATCAAGCACTTCCCGCTCGATGCGTTCAACTGGATCATCCAGATCAACCTCGTCGGCACCTTCCGCTGCATCGCCAAGTCGGCGGCGGGCATGATGACGCTCGATCCGCAGGAAGACGGTGATCGCG
>CALMZE010000204.1 GCA_937870585.1 uncultured Sphingomonadales bacterium
CCGCGATGGGCCGGGTTGAAGGAACCGCCAAGCAGGCCAATGCGGGTGGGGGGTGTCATGCGCGCCAGTCTTTGCGGGGAATGGGCGGGGCTGCAATAGGAATCGAGCCTTCGAAAGCCTTGCCTTTGCTGCCTGCGCTTTGCATGAAGGTGCAAACAGGAGAGGAATTCCCCATGATCAGAACGCTCACCGGCGTCGCACTGTCAGCCCTTATTGTTGCTCAGGCGGCGTCCGCACAGGAAAACCCCAAGCTCGCCAGCCCGGCCACGCTCGCGGCGCAGAAGGCAGCCAAAGCGGCACTGCCCAAAGAGGATGGCAAGGATCTGGAATTTGCCCGGCGCGGCTTTGTGGCGACCTATAAGGATCCGGTGATCGTTAACGCCAAGGGCGAACCGCTCTGGAATTTCCACGCTTATGATTTTGTGAAGGGAGACGCCCCGGCCACGGTGAATCCGGCGTTGTGGCGGCATCAGGGGCTGCTCAAGGAGAATGGCCTGTTCAAGGCGTCCGAAGGCGTGTGGCAGGTGCGCGGGTTCGACATTTCGAACATGACATTGATCGCGGGCAAGACCGGCTGGATCATCGTTGATCCGCTGACCCGCACCGATGTGGCCAAGGCGGCGCTCGGCCTTGCCAATGAAAAGCTCGGCGCGCGGCCGGTGGCGGCGGTCATCTACACGCACAGCCACTCGGACCATTTTGGCGGCGTGAAGGGCATTGTCTCGCTGGACGATGTGAAGGCCGGCAAGGTGCAGATCATCGCGCCTGAACATTTTGTGGAAGAGGCCGCGTCTGAAAATGTCATCGCCGGTCCAGCGATGGGCCGCCGTGCGACCTATCAGTTCGGTGTGGGAACGCCGCCGGGTGTGCAGGGCAGCATGGGCTCTGGCATTGGCAGCGGGCTTTCGGGCGGCGACATCAGCATGATTCCGCCGACTTTGATCATCAAGGAAACGGGTGAAAAGCACGTTGTTGACGGTGTCACGTTGGAATTCCAGATGGTTCCTGAAACAGAGGCACCTGCCGAACTTAATGTGATGCTGCCCGAACGCCGCACGCTTCTGGTGGGTGAAATCGCGGTCTGTTCGATGCACAATGTGCTCACCCCGCGCGGCGCGCTGGTGCGCAACACGCTGCGCTGGGCGGGCTTCCTGTCTGAAGCGTTGCGGCTGTATGCGGATCGCAGCGATACGCTGGTCGCCAGCCATTGCTGGCCGCGTTTTGGCAATGGGGAAGTGAAGAGCTTCCTCACCGCGCAGCGCGACAATTACAAATTTCTGCATGATCAGTCGGTGCGGCTGATGAACGAAGGCCTGAACGCCACCGAACTCGCCGAGCAGATCGTGCCGCCGCCCGAACTCGCTGCCAATTGGTCGACGCACGGCTATTACGGCACCTATAATCATAACGCGAAGGCGGTCTCGCAGCGTTATATCGGCTGGTATGATGCCAATCCCGCCAACTTGAACCCGCACATTCCCACCGAACGCGCCAAGCGGCTGATCGACGCGATGGGCGGGGCAGACCGGGTGATTGCGCTCGGCAAGAAGGCCATGGCAGAGGGCGATTATCGCTGGTCGTCCGATCTGCTCTCGCAGCTCGTCTTCTCGCAGCCAGACAATCTGGCGGCGAAAAATCTGCTCGCCGATTCGTTCGAGCAGCAGGGCTATCAGGCGGAAAGCGCGTTGTGGCGGAATATGTTCCTCACCGGCGCGCATGAACTGCGCAACGGCATTTTGAAGGGGAACACGGCTGTCAGCCTTGATCTGGTGGGGGCCATCCCCTCGGGCATGATGCTCGATTCACTGGCGACCCGGATCGTCCCGTCAAAGGTGTCGGGCATGAACAGCCGCTTCAATCTGGTTTTCACCGACCGGCAGGAAAAGGCCGCGATCACGATCGGAAACGGCGTGATGGTTGCTGAAATGGGTGAGGCCCATGCCAATCCTACTGCCACGCTCTCTGGCCCGCGTCAGCTGTTCCTGGGGCTGATGATGGTCAAGGCCCCGCTTGCGGCACTGGAACGTGCTGGTCTGGTTGTTGAGGGTGACAAGGCGGCCGTTGAAGCATGGCAGGCCGCTGTTGTGGCTCCCGAAGCAACGTTCAATATCGTCACGCCGTAGAGCGCGTGAGCCGAATACGCCGTTCGTCCTGAGTAGGGACTGAGCTTGCGAAGGCCCGTATCGAAGGGCTGGTACGCAACAGTCCTTCGATACGCTGTTTCGACAAGCTCAACAGCTACTCAGGACGAACGGAAGTGCGTTGCTCAGGAGTTGATTTGCCGACCGAACGGTGCGGCTGCCTACGCCCCAGCTTCCAGCATGGCGAGGCGCATCGTGTCGGCGGGCAGGCTGAGCGGCTCGCGCGGCGCGGCGGGCGCGAACGCCTTGGGTGCGTTGTAGATGAAGCCGAACAACGGGTAAGATGAGGTGCCCAGATCCTTGAGCGGGGCATACCAGACCTTCACCTTGCTCCAGTCACCCGCATCCGACACGTCAACGACGCGGACATTGCGTTCAATCTGGCCACGGCGGCCATTGATCAGCGACCAATTGGCATGGCTGATCAGCACTTCACGCTCATTCACGATCTGGCTGACGGTGGCGACATGACCGATGGGCATCGCGCGCGTGGGCTTGAACGCCATCACGGCACCAACCTTGGGCGTATAGCCGCGTTCGTAGCGACCCGCAGCCTGACCCCACCAGGTCTTCGCATTGCCGAAAATTTCAACGCCGGAGGTTTCGCGGGCATAAGGGACGCACTGGAGAGCCAGTGCCGGTGCAGCGACGGACATCAGGCCAAGCGCCAGAACCGTCTTTTTCAATCCCTTGATAAACATGTGAGTGCGACCCCCGATATGTTGGGATTGTCCCTGCCGATTGTTGGTGAAGCAAACAAGTTCGAGTCGGTGAGTTGCGGTGGACGCGGGATGAGTTGCGCAGTGATCTGGCGCACAGTTCAGCTCGTCGTCGGGGTGGCTCGACTCGTCGGAGGCCCTGCGGCAGACCGTGCGGTGAGGAGAGAATCGGCATGTCCATCACGATCCGCGACGAGAAGCCGGATGATGTCATCGCCATCCATGGTCTGACGCAGCGGGCATTCGCGCCGATGCCTTATGCCGACGGGGATGAGCAGGAGTTGATCGACACGCTGCGGGACGTGGGCGCTCTTTCGCTCTCGCTGGTGGCGGAGCAGGATGGCTTTGTGGTGGGGCAGGTCACCTTCTCGCCCGCCGTTGCGCCCGATGGGGCGGAGGGCTGGTTTACGCTTGGCCCCGTTTCGGTTGAGCCCGCCATGCAGAAGCGCGAAATCGGCGCGCGCCTGATCCGGGCGGGTCTGGATCGGCTGCGCGCGCAAGGCGCGGCGGGCTGCATTTTGCTCGGCAATCCGGCCTATTATGGCCGCTTCGGCTTCCGCGTGGCGGCGGAAAGTGCGCCGCACGAGGATCATTCGGAGTTCTTCCAGATGCTCGCGCTCGCCGGGCCGGTGCCAGAGGGGCGGTTCGGTTATCATCCGGCTTTTGGAGCGTAGCATCGCCCTACACGCTTGATCCTCCCCAACGTCTTGCTTTGGGGAGGTGGCATCGCGCAGCGATGACGGAGGGGCTGTGCACCGCTGCTGACGACCCCTCCACCGCTTCGCGGTCCCCCTCCCCATCGCAAGACGTTAGGGAGGAAAAAGTCACTGCCTTTCAGCGTCCAAATCGGTGTTCGGCTCAAAATCGCCTTCTACCTAAAAAAATTAGCCAAAAACCCTGTAAAACCAACGGTTTGAGCAAGGCCAAGACTCCGAAAAAGACTTACACAAGTCTTACACACTTTGGAGTTTTCACCATGCCCGTTGAGAGCCATATTTTGATGGACGGCGCGCTCCACGTCTATCGGCGTGTGGGTAGCCGTTTTTGGCAATGCTCGACCTACCTCGGCAGCCGCAATCACCGGCAGACGACCAAGGAAG
>CALMZE010000205.1 GCA_937870585.1 uncultured Sphingomonadales bacterium
GCTGAAGGACACGCCTTGCTCGATGAAGGTGTTCGACATTCTGCGCCAGATGACGGCCGTGCGGCAGATCGAAGCCGCCGATCTGATGATCGGCCAGAACAATTTCACGGTCATGTTTGCCCGCGCGTTGCGCGCGGCGACATCCGAAAACCAGCTTGCCGCCACCAAGAGGGGAAAGGGCGGCGGCAAGCCGACGCCCTCGGGTCAACAGATCGCCCGCATGGAGCGGGAGCTGGCGGCGCTCCAGACTCAAGTGAAGTCGGTCGAGGAAACCTACGGCATCGACAATCTGCATCTGACCGTCGCGCGTGGATACGTCGCCAAGCTCCTTGCGAACAATCGCGTGGTCCGTTGGTTGGCGACCCATCAGCAGGACTATCTCAGCGAGTTTCAGAAGATCGCCGAGATCGACACGCTCGGCCCGATCGCGGAAACGCCGAGCGCCTGAGTCAGATATGGGGACCCGGACCCGATAAGCGCGGGGACCATGGGAGAAGCCGCACTGTGGGGCGGATCAAGCATGGCGGTGGGAATGGCGGCGAACCCGCATGAAGCCCCCTAGGCTGGCCGTCATATGGTCCAGCCGCATGAGGGGCGGTTCGCCTCGCATGAACTGAAGGCGGGCGGGCGCGTCGGGAGCGCCACCCGGCGCGCCCGCCATTTGTGCTGAGCGATCAAGCTCGATCCATGGCGCTTTGCTCAATTCGCTTCGGGGCGCGGCACTGCACACGATTCCTGTCGTCCCACGCCTCAAGCTCGTCGATCCGGTAGAGCACCGCTTTGCCGATTTTTACGAACGACGGCCCGATCTTCATCGCACGCCAGTTCCGAAGGGTGCCGACGGAAACGCTGCCACGATAGCGTTCGGCCACCTCTTCCGGCGTGAGGAATGTGGTCTCTGACATACGCCCTCCTTCGGCAGGAGACCTGCCGCTGATGATCGTTGATGGTCGAGCGCGAGACGCATTTCGCAATGCGTTGGTCATTCAGAGGCACCGGCACGCTGGCCGAGCTTCGATGGCGCACGCTCCTGCACGACCGAACATGAGCGCGCGGAAGTGGCCAGGGAAGTATCAATCGTCAGGCGTAGGGAAGGCGGATGGTGGGGGATATAAATAGGCGGGGATGCGGAGTGGTCTTCCGCTCGCAAAGGGCATTTGGAGCCAGGCGCGGTGAGGTCATCACGCTGACCTGTCGAACACCTCTGGCTCAAGCCGAATTTGCAGGTCTGCAAGCAAGTTGGAGTCCATGCCGTCGCCGGCCAGGGTTTGCAGGTAGTCGAGCAGATCGTCCTGCCGTGGTTGACCGAAGGCCAGTCGATAGACCGTGAGGCTGCGTTTGAGCCAGGCGAGTCGCGTGACTTCCCGACTGAACGGCAGCATCGGCACGCGCCGTTCGACGCGCACGGAACCTTCGTAGATCCAATAGGGGATGAGATCGGTGTCGACCGCCGCCTCGGATCGCGCGTGCTCGAACATCAGCTTCCACGGATCGTCAGGAGCCTGCCCACGGCCCCTGACGACCGCGGCCTGGCGCTCGGCCAGGTTGAGGCGCACAGCATGGCCCTTGAAGCGGTGGACGCGGCCTTCGCGCTGCTCGAGATCCACCGGGTTGCCTGGCAAGTTCCAGTGATAGACGCGATAGCAATAGGGATGGAAGTCCAGCCCTTCCTGGCCGACCGACGTGGTGGCGAGAACGAACGGCCGGAACGGTGAGTTGAAGGCGTCACGCACGCCTCCGAGCCGCGCGACGGCGCCGTCTTCGTCCTTGTAGTCGGCGAGCCGCATCGCGAAGCGTCCGCGCATCTGGAACTTGCTGATGGCGAGGGACTCTCCATCGACCTGCACGTCATCGACGTCGATCTGCGACGGGCGGATAGCGAGGGCCTGTGCCATGGCGCGAGCGACACCGATTGCGCGGTCGTCGGCTGGGCGGGCTCCGAGACCTTCGGCATCGACGAGGTAATGTGCGTATTCGTCCAGGACGGCCTGTAGGTTGTGCTGGGCGCAATAGGCCAGCACGCGGCGCCAGTAGTGATCGTCGGTATCCCGTCGCAGCAAGGCGACCGCGTCATGCTGATTGAACAGCGCCCGGAACGACCAGGCGACTTCAGCGGCGGCGCTGAGCAAGCGCGGGTCATCCCACGCCAGCTCGGGCGCGATCCGCTTGAGGGCGCGAAGCGCGCAGACGGCCGGACTGCCGAGCGCGACGTCAACCAGCAGGTCCGAAAGATCGTCGGACAAAGCGCCGATGTCGTGCGTCTTCACCGCTGCCGCCAGTTCGGCGACATGATCGTGGAAGGCGTCTTCGCTCGCCAGGGCGCGCATGCCGTGGGGCGTTTCCAGCCAGGCGCGGGATCGCGCGCCCAGCAGGTCATCGATCACGGCTGGCGCGGCCCACTCGGCGCTGTGCGCGTCCTGATGGGACACTGCGGCTTCCTTCAAAGCACCGAGGGCGGGCTTGAGGCGGTCGCCCACAGCGGAGCGCATTCCCTCCAGCGACAAGGCGACCCCCGTATCGCTGAACACCGCCAGCGGATCGGCCAGCTCGGCCAGCGCCGGCGAGGGATAGATCAGCAGCAGCGCGCGCAGACCCGCGAGCCGGCCATGATCCTGCCGGAACTGCAAGGGACGCAGGCGATGCTGCTCGAAATAGCGCCGGCCGGATTCGCCGACGCCCATGCGCCGTTCGGCTTCGTAGGACAGCAGGGCTGCGACCGCATCGGGCACCATGGACCAGGACGAAAATATCAGCGCCTTGGTCAGCGGCGCCCCGGCTCGCGCCTCGCCGTAATAGGGCATGGCGGCGGGTATCCAGAGGTTCTGTTCCAGATGCTGGCCGAAGATGTCGTCCATGATCGCGCGCATGCGACCGTTAGCCGGGTCCAGCGGCGCATAGGCGTCGATGGCGTCGTGATCGAGCATGGCCGGTCGAGCCGCCTGGATTGCGGTGCGGAGCGCGGCCGAAGGCGCGTCGATCTGGTCTTCCAGCAGCCGCTTCAGGCTGTAGTGGCGCATGAAGTTGAGCAGATAGGGCGAAGACTTCCAGTATTCGATGATCTCCGGCGCATCGAGCGTGCGCGCCACCTGAGAAACGGCGGATGCCTGCGCGAGGTCGGCGGGCGCGATCGAGACCGTAATGGGAGGCTCGCTCATCATGGAGTCGCGCTCGACCGTGGATGCGACCCGCTCGGTTCGGGCGATCACACGGCGCAGGCGCCGTTCGATGGTCTGGCGGGTCTCGACCGCTGAGGCATGTGACTGTGGCAGGGCATGCAAGAGGCCGCGGAAGGCGCGCATTTCACGCGCCAGCGTGGCTGCCACCTCCGGCCCCTTTTCCCGGCCGTAGAGGAAACTCAGGGTCTCAAGGAAGTCCTGATAGTGGTCGCCTTCGTCGGGCTCGTCGCCGGCGAGCGTGAGCATCCGGTAGGGTGTGGCGGAGAGCAGCAAGGGGCGGGCGGCGTGCCCGTCGCCGCCCGAGTAGTCGAACAGTTCGCGCGCGAGGATCGCTGCGTCGCTGTCACCGTGCAGCAGATCCCGAAACCGCTGGAACTCGTCCATGATGATGAGGTCGGGTTGCAGCGCATCCACGCAGGCGTGGGACAGCTTGGCGCGGAGCCGGGCGACCAGGCTGTTGCGCGGTTGCGTCATCTCCGGGGGATAGGCGTCCCGGCGGCGCGGGAAGAGTTCGCAAACCCGTTCGAGTTCCTCGAAGAGGTCGCGATCCGCCTGCACGTCGCGGCGGAAGCGTTCGATGATGCACTTGTCGACGCCTTCGAGCGTGAGATTATCGACGGCGCGGTTCCAGCCGTCGACGCCGGCCGTGACCTGCAACAGGTTGTGCAAGCCCCGCGGGCGCGTCACGAGATCGCGCAGGAGATGGCACAACAGGGCGCGTTCCTGCGTCACGCCCGTCGCGGAGCGCAGATCGAAGGTCGTGCCCGGCGTCAGGCTGATGAAGTTCACCTTGTTGGCGTCGAGGCCCGCCTGGTCGCGCAGTTGCAGGGGAACGAGCGTCATGCGGGTCGGCAGGGCCAGCTCGCGCCGCCCGAGGACGTTCAGCCGGTTGAGGTTCTGGGCGGCGATCGCCTGGTTCGAGCAGATGTAGAGGATGTCGATCCGTTTGGTGGTGTCCCACAGGTGTTCGATCATGCGGGCGATGACCCCGCGCGCCACCATCGTCTTGCCGAGGCCGACTTCGTCGGCGACCAGGAACTGGCGGACAGGATCGTCCTGGCCGTAGAGCCGATCGAAGACGTAGTCGACGGTGCGCCGCTGAAAGACCTTGAGGGGAGCGAGCGCCGCGTCGGCGCGAAACCGTTCATTCGGCATGCGCGGCATCCTGCGTGGCGAGCGCAATTCGGAATGTGTTCCAGAGTGCGCGGAACTCGGCCGGAATCGGATCGGTATCGTCACCGTCGTCGGTTTCCAGGCGTGCAATGAGCCGTTCGATGGCGCGAAGCTGGTCTCCGCCCCGGCAGAAGGCCCGAACCATCTCCTCGAGGATGGGCGCGTCGTCGCTTGCCGCGCGCCAAGCGCCCTGACCTGACCCGTCCTGCGCCGCGAGGGCGGCGGCGAAGGGATCGCCCAATTCGGAGAGGAGCAGCCGGAGATAGCGGAAGAAGGCGTCCTTGCTGTCGATCACCCAGCGCAGGATGGCGGCGTGGCGCTCTGCGGGCAGCCCCTCCATCATGAGCCCGGTGCTGAACAGGATCGAGACGTCTTCCGTCTCGTCCGTCAGGTGACAGGCGAGGAACCGGGTAAGGTCGACCAAGGGCATTGCGCCAAGGTCGGCGGGCTGTCCCTGTCGGAGCGGCTCCAGCACATCGCGCGCATGTCCTTCGCCGCGCGTGATCGGCCAAACTCGCAGCGCGCCGAGCCCGGTAAGGGGCAGCGGTTCGGACGGGATCAGCCAGACCCGCCAGACCGGC
>CALMZE010000206.1 GCA_937870585.1 uncultured Sphingomonadales bacterium
GGCGAACAGGGGGGCGCGCGGGGGGAAGTCGCGCCCGATCCCGTGCCCGCCCCCCTCCCCGCTTCGGTGCGCGTGGCGGAGCCCGCCCGCTTTCCCGGCAGCTTTGGCTGGCCCGCCAATGGCACAATCCGCAACCGCTTTGGCCCGGCGGGCGAAGGCCAGATCAACCATGGAATAGACATCGCAGTGGCAAAGCTCGCGCCCGTCACCTCCGCATCCGATGGTGTGGTGGCGTTCGTGGGCGATGGCGTGACGGGTTATGGCAGCGTCATTCTGGTGCGGCACGGCGATGGCTGGATCAGCGCCTATGGCCGCACAGCCGAAGCGACCGTGACGCGCGGGCAGACGGTCAAGCGCGGGCAGATCATCGGCTATGCAGGCAGCGGCGCGGCCCCGCTCATTCATTTCGAACTGCGCAAAAACCGGCTGCCGGTCGATCCACTGACGCATTTGCCGCAACGCTGAGATGGGCAGCCCGGCCTCCCCCGCCGTGTGGTCGATTCCGGTCTGGCGTCCCTTTGGCGACGCGCTCGTGTCCGGCCTGCTGGAACGCGCGGGCGGAGACCGGATGGCGCTGGCGCGGGGTCTTCTGATCCTGCCCAACCACCGCGCCGCGCGCGCGATCCGCGATGCCTTTGTCCGCGCGGCTGAACCGGCGCTGCTGCTGCCGCGCATGGTCACAGTGGGAGACAGCGATCTGGCCGAGGCCGCCGGGCTGCTGTTTGACGGCGCGGACGCAGAGCCGATCCCGCCCGCCATTGATCCGCTGCACCGCCAAATGCTGCTCGGGCGGATCATCGGAGAAACGCCGCTGTTCGGCATGGAGAAGGTGGACGCTGCCACCGCCTTCCGGCTGGCAGGCGATCTCGCGGCCTTGCTTGATCAGTTGACCATCGAGAAGAAAACGCCCGACGATCTGCACGACCTGAAGGAAAAGGGCGAACTCTCCGTCCATTGGCAGCGCAATGCTGATCTGGTGGACATGATCCGCCGTGTTTACCCCATGGAACTCGCCCGGCTGGGGCTGATCGACCTGACCGACCGGCGCAACCGCCTGCTCGAAGCAACCGCGCGCCGCTGGGAGGCAACGCCGCCGCCGGGCTTTGTCGTCGCCGCAGGTATCAGCACGGCAGCACCCGCCATTTCCGGGCTGCTGCGTGTGATTGCGCGATTGCCGCAGGGCGATGTTGTGCTCTCCGGCCTCGATCTCACCATGCCCGAAGAGCAGTGGCAGGCCGTGCGCGGCAGTGAGGAGAAGCCGGGCGAAGAACCCCATCCCCAGCATCATCTCTCCGTCTTGCTCGACCGGATGGGCGTCTCGGTGCGCGAAGTGAAGCCTTGGCCGGGCAAGGATGAGGGGCCAAAGGCGCGCGCGCAGATCGTCGCCAAAGCGATGGCCCCTGCGGCCTTTACCGATGATTGGTATGCGCGCGGGGCCAAGCAGAAGCCGCTTGATGGCGTTTCGGTCCATCGCTTTGCAACCCCGGCGGACGAAGCACAGGGCATAGCGATTGCGATGCGCGCGGCGCTGAAAGAGCCGGAACGGACGGTCGCGCTCATCACGCCGGATCGCGCGCTGGCTGCGCGCGTGGCGGCGCACCTCCACCGCTGGGGGATACAGGCGGATGACTCCGCTGGTCGTCCGCTCTCCCGCACTTTGCCCGGCAGCCTGATCGGCGCGCTGGCCGGAGCCGGGGCGGAGCGTTTTGCGCCTGCTGCGCTGCTGACTTTGCTCAAGCATCCACTGGTACAGGCGGGAGACGCGCGGCGCGGCTGGCTGGACGGGGTGCGCTGGCTGGATGCGGCGCTGCGTGGTCCGCGCCCTGCGCCCGGCCTGTCCGGCATCACCGCCCGACTGGAGGGAATGCGCGACCGCGACCGCACGGCCCACGCCCGCGCGATAGATTGGTGGCGCGACAATAAGGCGCTGCTCGCCGATTTCGCCAAGGCCATGGATCGCGCCACGCTGGAGCCTGCCGCAGCACTCGCCGCCATCCGCGAGGCGGCGACTGCGCTGTGCGGCGATGCGCTCTGGGCCGGGCAGGATGGGCGCGCCGTCGCTGATCTGATCGGCCGGTTCGAGGCTTTGTGCCCCATTGGCCCCGCGCATCTGCCGCATGACGCGCTGCCCCAACTCATCCGCACCCTGCTGGATAGTGAGACGGTGCGCCCGGCCTGGGGCGGACATCACCGGCTGTTCATCTGGGGTCTGCTCGAAGCGCGCCTGCAAAGCGCCGATACGGTCATATTGGGCGGGCTTAACGAGGGCAGCTGGCCGCAACTGCCCGCCCCCGACCCGTTCCTCGCCCCGCGCCTGCGCCGCCTGCTCACTCTGCCGGGGCTCGATTACCGCATCGGCCTGTCTGCACATGATTTCACGCTCGCACTCGGGGCCAAGCAGGTGATCATCACCCGGGCCGCGCGCGATGCAACCGCGCCCACCATCGAATCACGTTTCCTGCTGCGCCTGTCTGCACTCGCTCAACTTGAGGAAGGCGAACTGCAATTGCGTCCACTGGCGCATATGATCGATGCCGCCACAGAGGTTGTTCGCACGCCCCGTCCCGCTCCGGCTCCGCCTGCTTCCGAACGTCCGCGCCGCATCGCCGTGACTGAGGCCGACAAGCTGGCGCAAGACCCATACGGCTATTATGCGCGCGCGCTGCTCAAGCTCTCGCCGCTCGATCCGCTTGATGGAGACATCACGCCCGCCTGGCGCGGTTCGCTGATCCATGGCGTGCTCGAAGCCTGGAGCAAGGAGGATCGCTACGCCCCCGGCACGCTCATCCCCCGGATCGAGGCCGAACTGGCACGGCCCGAGGTTGATCCCGCCATTCGCGCCTTTGGCCTGCCGCGCCTCAAGGAAGCGCTGGGCTGGATCGAGCGGCAGGTGCAGGAGTTGAAGCGCGAGGGCCGCGTGCCGATCTATGCCGAGGAAAAGGCCGAAATCGATCTGGGAGAGGTGATGCTGCGCGGCACGCCCGATCGCATCGACCGTTTGCCCGATGGCAGCCTTGCCATTGTCGATTACAAATCAGGCGATGGCCCGCGCAAGAAGCAGGTGACCGAAGGCTTTGCGCTGCAACTCGGCCTGCTGGGCGTGATGGCCGAATGCGGCGCGTTCAAAGGTGTCACCGGAAACGCCGCCGCGTTTGAATATTGGCGGCTCAACAAGAAATCCGGCAGCTTCGGGCGCATCGAGGCGATGGACACCGCCAAGGATGATACGCGCAGCCTCTCCGAATTCTGCCATGAACGTTTCGAGCAATTGGTGGCGGACTATCTGACCGGGGACGCGCCCTTCACCGCCCGGCTCAACCCCGATTATGCGGGCTTCACCGATTATGATCAGCTGATGCGATTGGAGGAATGGTATGGCCCGCAAGGCTGACCGCCCCGAAGGCGCGCTGAACCCGCTGGAGGCCGAGCAGGAGCGCGCCTCTCGCCCGGATAATCTGGTGTGGCTGTCCGCGTCGGCAGGCACGGGCAAAACGCAGGTGCTCACCTCGCGCGTGTTGCGGCTGCTGCTGAAGGGGGAGCGGCCCGAATCGATCCTGTGCCTGACCTTCACCAAGGCGGGCGCGACCGAAATGGCGAACCGCATCAACCAGATCCTCGCGCGCTGGGTGATGGCGAGCGACGCGGACCTGTATCATGATCTCGAAGCGCTGGGCGAAATCCCCGGCCCAGACATGCGCAAGACCGCACGGACCCTGTTTGCGCAAATGCTCGATGCGCGCGGCGGCGGCCTGCGCATCCAGACCATCCACAGCTTCTGCCAGAGCCTGCTCGGCGGCTTCCCGCTGGAGGCCGGGCTCGCCCCCGGTTTCCGCCTGATCGAAGACCGGGATGCCGCCTTGCTCTCGCGCACCGTCTTTGGCGAATTGATGGCCGAGGATGAAGCGAGTGGCCTGCCGCTGCTCGGGCCGCTGGCGGGTGAATTGGGGCTGTCGATGGGCGAAGAGAAGGCCATGGCCTATCTCCGCGCGCTCGCCCCCAAGGCCGAAGCGCTCAAGACGCTCCCCGGCACGCGAAGTGACATGCGGGAGTGGATGCACACCCATCTGTCCGGAGGCAGCAGCGACATTTGGGCAATGGTGCGCGAACAGGTCGCTGATCCAGTCTCGCCCTTGCTCCATGATTATGCGCAGGCCTGCCTCGCTTGGGGCACCGCAACCGGGCAGAGATATGCAGCACCTGTGCTTGAATGGCTCGCCGCCGATCTGGAGACGCGCATCGCCACCTTTGACGAATGCGAATTGGGCTGGCTGACCGGCAAGCGCGAACCTCGCAAGGTGGGGACGAAGGGGGCTGCTGCTGAGGCCGCTGCACTCGCCAGCCGCCTGTTTGACTGGTCTGATCCGATCCATGGCTTCATCAACCTTGCCCGGCAGGCTGACCGCGCGGCAGACGCCGTGCTGCTAGGCCGCGCCTATGCCATGCGCCACGCCCGCGCCAAGGAAGAAGCAGGCTTTGTAGATTATGACGATCTCATCCGCCGCGCCGTCACGCTGCTGCAAACGCCCGGCATGGGCGAATGGGTGCGCAAGAAGCTCGACCAATCGACCGACCATGTGCTGATCGACGAAGCGCAAGACACCAACGCCGCGCAGTGGGACATCATCAAGGCGTTGACCGAGGAGTATTTTTCAGGCGCGAGTGCGGCAGGAGACAAGGTGCGCACGCTCTTTACCGTGGGCGATTACAAGCAGGCGATCTTCGGCTTTCAAGGCACTGATCCGGAAAATTTCCGCGCCGCGCAGGACTGGTTTGCCGAACGCGCGGGCTGGGTGGAGCGCGATCTGCTCGATCTTTCGCTGACGCGTTCCTTCCGCTCGGCCCAGCCGATCCTCGACGTGACCGATGCCGTGATTGGCGCGCTCGGCCATGAAGCGCTTGGCATGAGCGCACCGGTGCCCGCGCATCACAGTTTCGATACGAGCTGGCCGGGCGAAGTGATGCTGGTGCCGCCGGTGATGGCGGAGGGCGAAAGCTCGGACGAAGGCGATGAGGAATGGCTCGGCGAATCCGAACGCCTGCTCGCCGCACGCATCGCTGACCAGATTCATGACTGGTGGAAGGCCAATCCGCTGTGGATCACCCGCAAGCGCCGCTTCATGGTGCCCGGTGATGTCATGATTTTGCTGCGCACGCGCGGCGAGCTGGCACGTTTGCTCGTTGCGCGGCTCAATGAGCGCGGCATTCCCGTCGCCGGGCTGGACCGGCTCCGGCTCGGCGCGCCTCTGGCTGTGCAGGATCTGCTGGCCTGCGCGCGCTTTGCGATGCAGCCCGAGGATGATCTCAACCTCGCTGCTTTGCTCGTCTCGCCCCTGATCGGGCTCAGTCAGGATCAGCTTTATGAGGCCGCCAAGGGCCGCAAGCGTGCGCTCTGGCCAAATCTGGACGATGTTTTGCGCGATCAGTTGATGCCCGTGCTCAACACAGCGGACATGACGTCGCCCTATCGCTTTTTCGAAACCATCCTGTCCGGCCCCATGCAGGGCCGCACCAAATTGCTCGCGCGACTGGGAGACGAAGCGCGCGATCCGCTCGACGCGCTCCTTTCCGCCGCGCTCGATTTTGAAGCGACGCACCCGCCCTCGCTCCAGCTGTTCCTCGACTGGTTCGACCGCTCCGATTCAGAGATCAAGCGCGATGCCGAGGCTGGCGGCGGAGCGGTGCGCGTAATGACCGCGCATGGCGCCAAGGGATTGCAGGCCCCCATCGTCATCCTTGCCGATGCGGCACGTGATCCCACGCGCAGCCGCCCCGATGCCGTGACCGTGCCGCTGCCCGGCGGTGAAAGCATCGCCCTGCCTCGCCCGCCTGCGAGCGAGCGGACGCTGAGCCTCAAGGAGCTCGACGACGCGCGCAAGGAAAGCGACCTTAAAGAGCATCGCCGCCTGCTCTATGTCGCGCTCACCCGCGCCGAAGAGCGGTTGCTGATTACGGGCGCGCTCAAAAAGGGCGATGTGCCCGCAACCAGCTGGCACGCGGCTGTGGCGATGGCGATGGATGCGATGCAGGCCGAAACCAGCGATGCGCCGATCTGGGCCGCACCGGTGCGACGCGTGACAGGGGGAGACGCGCAGGCGGGCACCGCGCCTGAACGGATCAGCACTCCGCCTCCCCCGCGTCCCGTCTGGCTCGACACAGCCCCTGCGCCCGAAGCCGCGCCGCAACGCCCGCTTTCTCCTTCGTCGCTCGGCCATGATGATGCGAGCGACCCGCCGCCATCCCCTGCCATGGCCGAAGCGGCGGAGCGCGGCCGCCTGCTCCATGCGCTGTTCGAACGCCTGCCTGCGCTGCCGGTTGCCGCGCGCCGCACTGCGGGAGACAGGTGGCTGTCGTCGTCTGCCGGGATTGCCGATGCAGCGCGGCGCGCGGAACTGCTTGATACTGCGCTCGACGTGATCGACGATCCCGCCATTGCGCATGTCTTCACACCTGATGCGCTCGCCGAAGCGCCGCTCGCAGGGGTGGTGGATGGGTTTGTGGTGGCGGGCACAGTCGACCGGCTGCTGGCGGATGAGTCCGAAATCCTGATCGTCGATTTCAAGACCGGGCGCTTCGTACCGCGCGGCGCGGATGCAGCTCCGGTCTCCCACTTGCGCCAGATGGCGGCTTATGCGGCGCTGCTAAGCCAGATCTTCCCTGATCGCCCGGTGCGCGCTGCCCTGCTCTACACACATGGCCCGCGTCTCATTGATCTGCCACCCGAGTTGCTGGCACAGCACAAGCCCAACTTGGCGTGGCAGCAGGAAGTCTTGCAGCAAGCCGGTTGAGATCGGCGCAGGCCCGTCCTACATTCGTCTCAACACAAGGAGATACTGCATGGCCACCACCGCAATTTCAGACACCAGCTTCGCAACCGACGTGCTGGGTTCAGACAAACCTGTGCTCGTGGATTTCTGGGCAGAATGGTGCGGCCCCTGCAAGATGATCGGCCCGAGCCTTGAAGAAATTTCGGACGAACTGGGCGACCGCGTGACGATTGCCAAGATCAACATCGACGAGAACCCCGACGCCCCCAGCAAATATGGCGTGCGCGGCATCCCGACGATGATCCTCTTCAAGAATGGCCAGCCCGCCGCCACCAAGGTCGGCGCGGCCCCCAAGAGCCAGCTCAAGGCCTGGCTGGAAGGCGAGCTGTAAAGCGCACCGCGCCAAATTGAGGCTCCGGTATCGTCCGGAGCCGTTCCGAACGAAAATCTGGACTTGTAACGGTTTTGTTCTGATCAATGCGCCTTGGTATAAATCACAGCCTCAAATCTGTGCCATTGGTGCTGACGGCGGACATCACAGGCCACCGACGGTTCGCTCAACGATCTTGCGGAGCGTAGCCTTGAGGCGCGAGAACGCCTTCTCGATAAGGTTGAAGTCGGGGCTATAGGGTGGAAGGAAGCGCAGCGTTGCCCCCGCCGCTTCAAGCTTTTCCCGCACCGTCGCACGCTTGTGGCTCGACAGGTTGTCCATGATGAGGATGTCGCCGGGACGCAGTTCAGGAATGAACACCTGGGTGACATAGGCTTCGAACCAGTCGCCGTTGATCGGACCGTCGAGCACCATCGGCGCGACCATGCCGGTGATACGCAGACCCGCGACCAGTGTGGTGATCTTGCGATGGACGTGCGGGAAGCGCATCCGCAACCGCTCACCTTTCGCGCAGCGGCCATGGCGGCGGGTCATGTTGGTAGCGGTCCCCTCCCAGTCCCATGATCCCCCGGATTATCGGCATGCGGTTGGCTCTCGTCGATGAAGACGAGGCGCTACAGGTCGAGATCGATCTGGCCCTCGAACCATTCCCGGCGCTGTTTCAGGATGTCGGGTCGGTCTTGCTCGATTGCATGGCCAGTCTTTTTTGCGCGTCATGCCCCGGCGCGCAAAGAAGCGGTGAAGTCCGGCGACCGACACGGCCAGGCCGACCTCGGCCAACCCAATGCGCAACTCTTCAAGCGAGATGTCCATGCGCGCTTCCCACAGGGCCAAAACATCCGCTGCTCGCTCCTCCACCCGGCGCGATCGAACATCGCCACCTTGGGGCTTGGAGGCGAAGCTGCCTGTCTCCCGTCGTCGCGCCACCCAGCGGATCGCAGTGGATGGAGCATGACGTGACCCCCAGCTTTCCGCCAGCTGGGATTAGCACTACTTTGGCAGAAATATAGATTTGGGGATTCCCTTTTCCATGGATCGGT
>CALMZE010000207.1 GCA_937870585.1 uncultured Sphingomonadales bacterium
ATGGTGGCGGGCACATCAAAGCCCTCCCATTTGTCATGCGGGCTATGCTCGCGCGGATCGAGCACAATGTCTGCCCCCATCTTCTCCGCAGCCGCGCGGCGCTCTGCCGACAGATCAGTGGCGATCACCGGGCCGACGCCGCGCGCCTTGAGGGCGGCAATCACAGACAATCCCACCGGCCCGCAGCCAATCACCAGCGCAACGCTCTGCTGCGTCACATTGGCTTGTGCAACCGCATGTTCACCGACTGACATCGGCTCCGTCAGAGCCGCCGCTTCCGCCGAAAGCCCATTGGGCACTTCGAGCAGCAACGCTTCCTGCAACACCATCTGTTCGGCAAAGCCACCGGGGAAGCGGTTGGAATAGCCCACCAGTTCCGCCCCTTGTGGCCCAATGGCGGTCGGCACAGATACAATCCGCGTGCCGGGCTTGAGGCGCTTTTCGGTGCCGGGGCCATAATCGAGCACTTCAGCGGAAAATTCATGGCCGAACACCATATCCGCCTTCGTGTTGATCGATTCACTGCCACCCGCCTTGCGTGTCATCTCCACCATGTGATCGAGATAATGGAGCGCGTGCAGGTCTGACCCGCAAATCCCGCACACCAGAGTCTTGACGAGAACCTGCCCTTCGCCGGGCGTAGGAGCCTCGATCTCCGTGGAGACCAGTTCAGTCCCGCGCCGCACAACTGCCTTCATGACTTAACCCTCCACCTCATCACCCATCCAGCGATGGAGGTTCGGCTGCCCGGTGTGCGCCGTCAACCCTCCATCGACAGGAACTGACACGCCGGTGAGATAAGACGCCTCATCAGACGCGAGGAAGCCGACCACTGCCGCAATTTCCTCTGCTTGCGCAAAGCGGCCCATCGGCACGCAATCCTCCCACACCGGGCGCAGGCCCGGCACGCTGTCCACGCCTGACAGGATCGGGGTATCGACCGGACCGGGGCAGACCGCATTGACGCGGATGCCGTGGCGCGCATGATCGATTGCAGCGGTGCGGGTGAAATTGATCACGCCCGCTTTGGCCGCATTATAGGCACTGACCCCGAAATCGCCCGCCATGCCCGAGGCGGAAGCCGTGCTGACAATCGCGCCGCCGCCCTGCGCTTTCATGATCGGGATAGCCGCCTTGCAGCCATAGAAGACCGCATCAAGATTGACGGCGATCACCTGCTTCCAATCTTCAATCGGCAGGTCTGCAATGCGCGAAAAACTGCCAATACCCGCATTGTTAAACAGGATGTCCAGCCGCCCGAATTGAGAGACCGCGAGATCAACCAGCGCCTTGACTTGATCGAAGGAGCTCACGTCCGTTTTCAGGAAAGCGGCCCGCCCATCCCCCAAGGTGCTAACCAACGCCGCGCCGCCCACTTCATCCAGATCACCGATGACGACAGACGCGCCTTCGCCATGAAACAGGCGAGCCGCCGCCGCGCCAATGCCCGATGCGCCACCCGTGACGACGGCAACCTTCCCCGCAAACCGTGTGCGTGACATCCTCTTCCCTTTCGCTCCGGACTATGTTTATAGTCCACTATAAATAAAGCTCGGGGGAGCTGCAACAAGGAGATTGAGATGGCTGGAACGGAACGACTCGTTGGCGGGCAACTGCTTGCCAAAACACTGAAGGCCGCTGGCGTGAAGCAGGCTTTCGCACTGCATGGCGGGCATCTGGAAGCGCTGCTCAAGGGCTGTGTGGAAGAGGGAATCACCCTTACCGATTTCCGGCATGAGGCCTCGGCCGGACATGCTGCCGATGCGTACGCCCGCGCCACGGGAGAGCTGGGCGTGTGCATCGTCACGGCAGGCCCCGGTTTTACCAATGTCGTTACGGCGATAGCCAATGCCAAGCTCGATTGTTCGCCGGTCTTGTTCATCGTTGGTGCGCCGCCGCTGCGCGAAGTGGAAACCAACCCCTTGCAGGGCGGGATTGATCAGATCGCGATTGCGCGCCCTGCCGCAAAATGGGCGTTCAGCATCCCCGCGACCGAACGCATTGCAGACCTGACCGCCATGGCGATCCGCAAGGCGATGACTGGGACGCGCGGCCCGGTTCTGCTCGAACTGCCGATCGACGTGCTGCACATGAGCGTGCCCGCAGATCGCGCCACGCCGCCTGCCGGTGTGAATGTCCGCCCGCGCCCTGCCCCTTCACCCGCCGAAGCGAGCGCGCTTGCGGATATGCTGCTGGCCGCCAAACGCCCGGTCATCATCGCAGGCACCGAAGCCGCGAACACGGAAACGGCAGCGGCAGTGCGCGATCTTATTTCCACTCTGCCCATCCCCGTTTTCACCAAGTCGCTCGCCACCGGGCTTCTGCCTGCCGATCATGCCTGCAATGGCGGTGGTGCTGGCAGTCTTGCCATGCTGCCCATGATCGGTGTCGATGTGCCTGATCTGGTGATATTGCTGGGCGGCAAAATGGGGCTGCTGCTCGGCGGGCGTTCGGGTGCCATCGTGCCGCATTCGGCCAAGTTGGTTCAGGTGCAGAGCGATGCCGGCGAAATCGGCCGTATCCGCGATGTCGATCTGGGTATTGCCGCCTATACCGACACGACGATAGCTGCGCTCAAATCCGCGTTGGCGGGCCGCGTGCCCGAAGGGCTGGATGCATGGCGCGCGCAGGCCGTCTCTGCTGCGGGCCTGTTTGCGGCATCCTTTGCCGGTAGCGAGAAGGAAGGCCCCAACGGCATCCACCCCTTCCACGCTGCGCAGGCGGTAACGCAGGCCGCCGGACCAGACGCCTTCTATGTGTTTGACGGCGGAGAAGCAGCCTCCTGGGCGGGCGCTGTGGCGGAGGCCAACAAGCCTGCC
>CALMZE010000208.1 GCA_937870585.1 uncultured Sphingomonadales bacterium
TCCAGAACGACATCCTCAAAGAGTTCATGGTCCGCAACACCTATATCTATCCGCCCGAACCTTCGATGCGGATCATCTCGGACATTTTCGCCTTCACCAGCCAGAAAATGCCCAAGTTCAACTCCATCTCCATCTCCGGCTATCACATGCAGGAAGCCGGGGCGACGCAGGTGCAGGAACTCGCCTTCACCATCGCCGATGGCATGGAATATGTGAAATATGGCGTGGCATCCGGCCTTGATATCGACAAGTTTGCCGGGCGGCTGAGCTTCTTCTTCGCCATCGGCATGAACTTCTTCATGGAAGTGGCCAAGCTGCGCGCGGCGCGCGTGCTGTGGCACCGTGTGATGACCAAGCTCGGCGCGCAGGATGAACGCTCCAAGATGCTGCGCACGCACTGCCAGACCAGCGGCGTCTCGCTCACCGAGCAAGACCCCTACAACAACGTCATCCGCACTACCATCGAGGCGATGGCGGCGATGCTGGGCGGCACGCAGAGCCTGCACACCAACGCGCTCGACGAAGCGATTGCGCTCCCGACTGATTTCTCCGCGCGCATCGCCCGCAACACGCAGATCGTGATCCAGGAAGAGACGGGCATGTGCAATGTCGTCGATCCGCTGGGTGGCAGCTATTATATCGAAAGCCTGACACAGGAATTGGTCGATAAGGCGTGGGAAATTATCGAACGGGTCGAAGCCGAAGGTGGCATGGCGAAGGCCGTGGCAGCAGGCTGGCCCAAGGCGATGATCGAGGAAGCCGCCGCTGGTCGTCAGGCCCGCGTGGACCGTGCCGAAGATGTGGTGGTGGGCGTCAACAAATATCGCCTGGCCAATGAGGACCAGCTCGAAACGCTCGACGTGGACAATGCCAAGGTCCGCGAAGGGCAGATCGCCCGCATAAACGCGACGAAGGCAAGTCGCGATGAGGCCAAGTGTCAGGCGGCGTTGAAGGCGTTGACCGAGGGCGCAAAGGGCGGCGCAAACCTCCTCGCACTGGCCGTCGATGCTGCCCGCGAACGGGCCACGCTGGGCGAAATTTCCTCTGCGATGGAAGCCGTGTTTGATCGCTACGGCACACAGCCGACGCCGGTGAAGGGCGTCTATGGCGCGCCTTACGAAGGCGATAGCCGCTGGGCGCAGGTGGTCGATGGCGTCGAAGCCGTGTCACGCCGCCTTGGCCGCAAGCCCAAGCTGCTCGTCGCTAAAATGGGGCAGGACGGGCATGATCGCGGCGCGAACGTGATCGCGTCGGCCTTTGCCGATATGGGCTTTGATGTGGTCAGCGGCCCGCTGTTCCAGACGCCGGATGAAACCGTGGTGCTGGCGCTGCAATCGGGCGTGGACGTGGTGGGGGCCTCCAGCCTCGCGGCGGGCCACAAGACGCTGATCCCCGAACTCATCACGCTCCTGAAAAAGGAAGGGCGCGGCGACATCAAGGTCATCGCCGGCGGCGTCATCCCTCCGCAGGATTACGACTATCTCCGCGATGCCGGGGTGCAGGGCATTTACGGGCCGGGGTCGAACGTAGTCGAATGCGCGGCAGATGTGCTGCGGCTGCTGGGGCATAACATGCCGCCGGTGGGGGCATAAGACATGACCGCTTTTGGTCATAATTTAGCCTTGTGTCAGAGCTCCCTCAATAAGGTGAATGAATTCCTGCCATTTCGGAGCACTTTGGTTAGCACTTTTGGGGTCAGGAATATGCGTTGCCCCAGCTACTACGATGTCGACCATATCAGTACCATCACGCTTGGGAATGCAATATATGAATGCACTTACACCGTCCCAATGAAGTCGGATGGTTCGCCCCTGAGTTCCTCCCTTAGAGTCATAGATCCATTTCGCAAGAGCAAGGCGTGCTGCAATATTGTCAACACAATTATCCTTAGACCAATTTTGTGGTGGCGAAAAATAGGTCAACGTCGATTGAAATTTTTCGAAAGGAATGGTTCCAACTTCAGATTTGACGCTGGATTTTTCTGTTTCTGGGTTGCTTGCAGATTTAAATACCCACCCACCTAGCGCACCAATAACTGCCACCCCTAGAATGCCAAGAGTTCGTACCCACTCAACTTTAACATCAAGCGCATCTGCCATGACACTTCCCCTGCATCCGAGACGATACAGCCGCCAAGTTATCGCGATAAAGGATCAGATCAACGGGGAATTTAAAACCCTTAGGAAATAATCATGTTCAAAAAAATCCTCATAGCAAATCGCGGCGAAATTGCGCGCCGTGTCATCAAAACCGCCCGTCGCATGGGCATCAAGACGGTGGCCGTCTATTCGGATGCCGATGCCCGCGCGCCGTTTGTGCTCGATGCGGACGAAGCCGTCCATATCGGGCCGTCGCCTGCCGCGCAGTCTTATCTGATCGCGGACAAGATCATCGCGGCGTGCAGGGCGACCGGCGCGGAGGCGGTGCATCCCGGTTATGGTTTCCTCTCCGAGCGTACCTCGTTTGCGGAGCAGCTTGCGGCGGAGAATATCGCCTTTATCGGCCCGCCAGTGAACGCGATTGCCGCGATGGGCGACAAGATCGAATCCAAGAAGCTGGCGATGGAGGCGGGCGTCAATGTCGTGCCCGGCTTCGTCGGCGAGATTGAGGACACCGAACATGCCGTCCGCATCTCGAACGAGATTGGCTATCCGGTGATGATGAAGGCCTCTGCCGGCGGCGGCGGCAAGGGGATGCGGCTTGCCTATTCCGAACAGGAAGTGCGCGAGAATTTCGAGTCTGTGAAGCGCGAAGGGCTGAATTCGTTCGGTGATGACCGCGTGTTCATCGAAAAGTTCATCCTCAACCCGCGCCACATCGAAATCCAGATCCTCGGCGATAAGCACGGCAATGTGCTCTACCTCAACGAGCGCGAATGCAGCATCCAGCGTCGCCACCAGAAGGTGGTGGAGGAAGCCCCGTCTCCTTTCGTGACGCCCAAGATGCGCAAGGCGATGGGCGAACAATGCGTCGCTCTGTCCAAGGCGGTGGGATACTACTCTGCGGGCACGGTCGAGCTGATCGTCTCCGGCGCGGACCCGACCGGGGAGAGCTTCTACTTCCTCGAAATGAACACGCGCCTTCAGGTGGAGCATCCCGTTACCGAGTGCATCACCGGTATCGATCTGGTCGAACAGATGATCCGCGTCGCTTATGGTGAAAAGCTCACCATGACGCAGGACGATGTGAAGATTGATGGTTGGGCCATTGAGAACCGCGTCTATGCCGAAGACCCGTATCGCGGCTTTCTGCCCTCCACCGGGCGTCTCACGCGCTATGTTCCGCCGGTTGAAAGCTGGAGCGATGATGGCGCGGAAAATGGCCGTCGTGGCATGGCTGGCGTGCGCGTGGATGACGGCGTTTATGATGGCGGCGAAGTCTCCATGTTCTATGATCCGATGATCGCCAAGCTGATCACCTGGGGCAAAACCCGCGACGAAGCTGCGGATTTGCAGGTGGCTGCGCTCGACCGGTTCGAGATTGAGGGCCTTGGCCACAATATCGATTTCGTCTCCGCCATCATGCAGCATCCGCGCTTCCGCTCGGGCGAATTGACGACGGGCTTCATTGCGGAAGAATATCCCGAAGGCTTTCAGGGCGCGCCTGCCAGCGAAGATCTCACGCGCAAGCTGTGCGCGATTGCGGGCGTGGTCGCCAAGCGCAATTCGGATCGTGCGCGCCAGATTGACGGGCAATTGGGCGGCACGCTCGCCCCGATCCGCGAATGGCAGGTCTCGATTGACAAGGTGCAGCACGCCGTTGTCGTCCGCGATGGCAAGGTGCAAGTCGATGGCGTCGAATTGCCGCTGGAGATCGACTATGTCCCCGGCGCGCGGATGATCCATGCTGTGGCGGCGGGTGAAAGCCTTGCGGTGAAGGTGGCCAAGTCGGGCTCCGGCTTCCGCTTCACCACGCGGGGGGCCTCGCACAGCGTCACCTGCCTGCCTGCGAGCGTGGCCGGGCTGTCGCAATACATGATCGAAAAGATCCCGCCCGATCTCTCCAAATATCTCATCTGCCCGATGCCGGGGCTCCTGACGGCGCTGCATGTGCAGGCGGGTGACAAGGTTGAGGCTGGCCAGCCGCTCGCCATCATCGAAGCTATGAAGATGGAGAATATCCTGCGCGCCGAGAAATCGGGCACTGTGAAGGTTGTGAACGCGGCAGCGGGCGAAAGCCTGCCGGTGGATGCGATCATTCTCGAAATGGAGTGATCGTTACAGCAGATGCTTGAGCGCCTCACGCTTGGTGAGGGTGCTCAGGCGCTGCGCATTGTCCGCGACGTAACGGCGGACATAATCCGGGTTGGTGCGCGCATAATGGCGCAGCACCCAGCCAATGGCCTTGCGCAGAAAGAACGCCTTTGAATCGATTGACGGCGCGATGCAGTCTTCGAGCAGGGCGATGTCCATCTTGTCCTTCGCCTTCATCTGGCAAAGGATGGCGCTGCGCCTGATCCAGAGATTGTCATCCTTGGCCCATGCGCGCAGCGTGTCGCTCATCGCGTCTCGGTCCGCATCGAGGATGGTCAGGAGCTGGTTCGGTGCGATGGCGTCGGTCGTATCCCACCAAGCGCCGCTGATGATCATTTCGCGGTACATCGGCAGCGACGCTATCGTCTGAAAGGTGCGGGCGGACCGCAGGGCACTCAGTTCGATGGCGGCGTAATACTCTTCCCGAAACGCTGCATTGCGCCAGATTCGGAGTACATCCTCCCGCCATGCCGCCGCATCGGCGTATTTCAGGCCAGAGAACAGCGCCTTGCACACGCGGCGCACTTCTGGCGCGGGCACGCCCAGATAGGGCATGGCCGATTTCATATAGGCCTGCATCGCAGGCGCGCGTGCGGGGTCTGCAACGGCCTGAAGACTTTGTCTCAATTCGGCGGACAGGGATGCAGCGCGTTTCATGGTGCAACTGGTATTGACGGCGCGTGCGGCTGCGTCAATGGAATGGCGCATGAGCATTCCCCAGATCATCGCAGACGCGCAGCCGCGTGAAGGCGGCTTTTCCGCCGCCATACCTACACCATGGCATCAGGGTCGCACGGCTTATGGGGGCGTGTCATCCGCGCTCGCGCTCGAAGCTGCGCGGAGATTGGCTGATGATCTGCCGCCGCTGCGTTCGGCGCAGGTCTCGTTCATTGGTCCGGTGAGCGGTGAGGTGGATGTGCAGGCGCGGATGATGCGGCGTGGGCGCAACGCGAGTTGGGTGCAGGCCGATGTCAGCGGGGAAGGGGGCGTTGGCCTCTCCGCCACCTTCGTGTTCATGAGTGCGATGGAAAGCAGCGTTCATCTCAACGATTTCCCCACACCGTCTCTGATCCAGCCGGAGGATGCGGGTGGCGGCGACTATCTGCGGGGGATGCCCGATTTTCTGCCCAATTTCGATTGGCGGCACGCACTGCCCAAGTCAGAGACGCCCCAGCCCGAAATCTGCCGCTGGATGCGTTTGAAGGAGCGCGACGGGCTGGACCCGATGGTTGAGATCCTTGCCATTGCCGACGCATTGCCGCCCGCCGTCATGCCGCTGATGACCAAGTTCGCGCCGATCAGTTCGATGACATGGATCTGCAATTTGCTGACGCCTGAACCCAAAACGCGTGACGGATGGTGGCTACTTCGCAGCTGGGGCAATTATGCGGAACATGGCTGTTCCAGCCAGTCGATGGGCATCTGGAACACCGATGGTGAGCCGGTTGCGTCAGGGATGCAGAGCATCGCGCTGTTCGGCTGAGATCAGGCGTTCACGCGCTCGCGTAGGCCGGTTTCAAAACCGTTCACAGCGAGCGCCGCGATGCGCTCTCCCACCACTGAGGGTTCCTTGACCGTGGCGGGGTCTTCACCCGGATAGGCTTCAGCACGCATCTTGGTGCGGGTGGCACCGGGATCTATGATGGCCACACGGATGCGGCCCAAATTGGCCTGCTCTTCGGCATAGGCTCCCAGAAACGTGTCGAACGCGGCCTTGGATGCGCCATAGCCGCCCCAATAGGCGCGCGGTTTCTGGCCAACGCTGGAGGTGACGCCGAACACGTGGCCATCGCCACTCGCGCGCAGCAGCGGATCGAAGGCGGAGATCATCACCGCCTGCGCGCCGACATTGAGCGACAGGACGCGGCCAAACTCCTTGGGATCGAGATGCTGCGCCGGAGAAAGTGAGCCGAGGATCGCGGCATTCAGCACCAGGATGTCCAGCTTGGCCCAGCGCGTGGTGACGGCCTCAGCGAGTCGGCCAATGCTGTCTCCGTCCATCAGGTCCATCGGCGCAATCGTGGCAGAGCCGCCAGCCTGATGGATACGTTCTTCCACTTCTTCCAATGCTTTGGCGGTGCGCGCCGTGATAATGACGTGCGCGCCTTGGGCCGCGAGCGCAACCGCCGTGGCTGCGCCGATTCCGCGCGAAGCTCCGGTCACAAGCGCGATTTGATTGGAAAGAGGTTTTTCGCTCACTGATAAACTTCCTGTCGCCTGTGAGGGCAGTTTTGGCTTACACGACCCGTTCGGCGAGCAGGCTCAACTGGTCCATATCCTTGCTATCGTCATGGTCAGTCAGACGCGTGGGATAATCGCCGGTGAAGCAGGCATCGCAATATTGCGGGCGAATGTCGTTGCGATTGTCTTCGCCCACGGCGCGATACAGGCCTTCAATCGAGATGAAGGCCAGACTGTCGGCCTGAATCCATTCGCGCATCCCCTCCACATCATGCTGTGCGGCCAGCAGCTTTTCACGCTCGGGCGTGTCGACGCCGTAAAAGCAGCTGTGGCGCGTCGGTGGACTGGCAATGCGCATATGCACTTCGCTCGCGCCAGCTTCGCGCATCATCTGGACGATCTTGAGGCTGGTGGTGCCGCGCACGATGCTGTCATCAATCAGCACGATACTCTTGCCCGCAATCAGCGCGCGATTGGCATTATGCTTCAGCTTCACGCCCAAATGGCGGATATTGTCGGTCGGCTGGATAAAAGTGCGGCCGACATAATGGCTGCGGATGATGCCAAGCTCAAAGGGAATGCCCGATTGCTGGGCATAGCCGATGGCCGCAGGCACGCCCGAATCTGGAACCGGGATCACCAGATCGGCCTTCACCGGATTTTCGACGGCCAGTTGTGCACCAATCGATTTGCGGACCGAATAGATACTGGTGCCACCAGTGATCGAATCAGGCCGCGCGAAATAAATATGTTCAAACACGCACGGACGCGGGCTGAGGGGCTTGAATGGCTTGATCGAACGGACTTCACCCTTCGCCACGATCACGATTTCGCCCGGCTCCACGCTGCGTTCATAGGTCGCGCCAACCACATCAAATGCCACTGTTTCGGAGGCGAAGACAATCGCATCACCCAGCCGCCCCATTTCCAGCGGGCGGATACCCAGTGGATCGCGGCAGGCAATCATGCCTTCATTGGTCATGCAGATCAGCGAATAGGCACCTTCTACCTGCTTCAAGGCATCGACAAACTTGTCGAGCAGAGTCCGGTAGGTCGAGGTGGCGACAAGATGGACGATGGTTTCGGTATCGCTGGTGGACTGGAAGATCGCGCCGCCGCGCACCAGTTCCTTTTTCAGCGTCATCGCGTTTGAGATATTGCCATTGTGCGCCACGGCGAATCCACCCGATGCGAGATCGGCATAAAGCGGTTGGACGTTGCGCATGGAGGCTTCGCCCGTGGTGGAATAGCGGACATGCCCGCACGCCATATAGCCGGGCAGGGCTGCAATCGCCGAGTCATTGTCAAAATTGCCAGCAACATGCCCTTGCGCGCGAACCGTGTAGAATTCCTGCCCGTCAAAGCTGGTGATTCCCGCCGCTTCCTGCCCGCGATGCTGGAGCGCATGGAGGCCCAATGCTACCACGGCGGAGGCGGTATCAGTGCCCCAGACGCCGAAAATGCCGCATTCCTCGCGCAATTTGTCATCATCGAAGGGGTTGGTGGTGATCATGGCCGCTCCCGGATTGTCGCGCAAAGATGGCGCGCCTATAGGCTGCCTCGCGTCATTTGTCTCCCATTTGTCACAGGAAAATCGCATGAGCACCGCAATCGATACGAGCCGCGATCTCACGCCGCGCTGGGACGCGAACGGGCTGATCACTGCCGTCTGTACCCATGCCGAAAGCGGGGACTTGTTGATGGTCGCGCATATGAATGCCCAAGCACTGCAAGCGACGCTGGCTACGCGCCAGGCGACCTTCTGGTCCCGCTCGCGTCAGGCACTGTGGGTGAAGGGAGAAACGTCCGCGCATTTCCTAGATGTGCAGGAGGTGCGGATCGATTGCGATCAGGATTGTGTCTGGCTGAAATGCCTTCCGCATGGCCCTGCCTGCCACACTGGCGCGCAAAGCTGCTTTTACCGGCGGATTGAAGGTGGGGCGCTGGTTTCTGATCAGTAGGTTTATCTATTGATGCTCCCACCCCAGCCGATCCGGCAGAGGCACATCGCCATGCGAATCGTGGAGATGGAGGCCGGACCCGCGCACGATCTGCCCGATCCGTGTGACAGCGCAGGGCAAAGCGGGCAGGGGGCGGCCTGAGACGAAGAGCAACTGATAATCGTCTCCACCGGTTGCTGCGCGCAACCGGGCTGCGCGATCAGACCCCGCCACCGCAATGAAATCAGCCGATAGCGGCAGAGCGTCGAGATCGATCCGGATGCCAACCTGGCTGGCGTCCGCCATGCGCGCGGCGTCGATGAGCAGTCCATCCGAGACATCCATCATCGCGGGCGAGAAGAGCGAGATCATCGCCCCGGCTTCCAGTTGCGGCAAGGGCAGGCGGTAGGATTCGATCAGCGAAACTGGCGCGTCTGCGCCGGATTGCAGCAGGTGCAGGCCCAGCGCTGCGTCGCCCAGTGTTCCGGTGACGAACAGCGCATCCCCCATATTCGCGCCGCGGCGGTCGGGTACAGAGCCGTTGGCTTCCCCCAGCAAGGTCAGGCCCAACATCCGCGTGGGGGAAGAGACGGTATCGCCACCAAGGAGTTGTACGCCGAAATGTTCGAGGGCCACTTCCAGCCCGCGCACAAATTTTGCATCCCAGTCCGGATCGCCGCGCAGGCTGTATCCCATCAGCGCGCCGATCGGCCGTGCGCCTTTGGCCGCCAGATCAGAGAGATTTACCGCGAGCAGCTTCCACGCCACGGTCTCAGGCGGGTCTTCGGGCAAGAAGTGGACCGATTCGACCAGCATGTCATGCGTGAGCACCAGCCGCTTTCCGCCCCAATCCAGCACTGCGGCAGCATCGGCGAGACCGCGTGCGGCCGGATCAGAGGCGAGCCTGCGCAGTGCGTGGATCAGATCGGCTTCGCCCGCCACCCTCTATCGTCCCTGCATGTTGCGGCTTTCAGGTGGAATGCGCACCGTCAGTCCGTCCAGTTCGGGGGTAAGCGTGATCTGGCAGGACAGGCGACTGTAGCGCGTGGCAGAGGCCGCCAGATCAAGCATATCCTCCTCGCTCTCACTGGCGCGCGGCAGTTTGTCGAACCAGTCTGGCAGCACATGCACATGGCAGGTGGAACAGGCCATTTGGCCTTCACAGGTGCCTTCCAGCGGCTGATCGGCAATCTGGCCGATGGTCAGAAGCGAATCTCCCGCCTGACCCTCTGCATCACTGATCCGTTCGCCATCGGCGCTGATAAAGCGCACCCGCACCATGGTGTCACACTCCCTGTTGTTGGCCCTGTTGTTGAGCCGCCGCTACGATCTGTTCAAGCGCGTCGGCCAAGTCCTGCTCCTGCGTATAGCGACCAAAGCCGAGCCGGACACTTGATTTCGCCTGCGCGTCAGTGAGCCCGATGGCTTTGAGCACATGGCTGGGGCGGCCCGAGCCACTGGCGCAGGCTGATCCGGCGGAAAAGGCGATACCGCGCAGTTCAGACATGAGCCGCGCCACGTCGAGCCCATCCTTTCGGATGTTGAGATTGCCTTTGTAGCGCGCGTCCGTGCTGCCGTTGATCGTCCAACCTTCTGGCAGGTGCGCGCAGGCGAGCGCCCAAAGCCGCTCGACATGGGCAGAATCGGCTGCCATTTGCGCTTTCGCCAGCGCCGCTGCCGCTCCGAAGCCCGCGCACAAAGCCGGAGACAAGGTGCCGGAGCGCAAACCGCCTTCCTGACCGCCACCAAAGAGCAGCGGTGTGATCTCCACCCCATCCTTCACCCATAAGGCCCCGATGCCTTTGGGGCCGTGGATTTTGTGGGCTGAAACGGCGATGAGATCCGGCCCGCTCGGGATTTCAAGGCGCCCAAAGCCCTGCACCGCATCGCACAGCATCAATGCGCCTTGGGCATGGGCGGCCTGAGCCATGGCGGCGATGGGCTGGATCACACCAATCTCGTTATTCACCAGCATTGTGGCAACCATGCCCGTGCCAGCCGGGAGAGGGCAGGCCGGGTCGATCACGCCTTCGCCATCAACAGGCAGGATCGAAACAGGACGACCCTGTGTGCCGAGCCACAGCGCCGTGTCGCGCACGGCAGCGTGTTCGGTATCGGGCAGAGCAATCCCGCCGCGCCCGGCGCAGCGCAATGCCCAGTTGAGCGCCTCTGTCGCACCGCTTGTGAACCAGAGTTTGCCGCCGGGGGGCAGCAGCGCTGCCACCTGCTCACGCGCGACGGCAATTGCAGCAGCAGCTTCGCGGCCCAATTTATGAGCTGAATGCGGGTTCGCGAATTTCTGTTCGATCCAGGGGCGCATCGCCGCAGCCACGTCTTGAGCGAGCGGGGTTGTGGCCTGATAATCGAGATAGAGCGTCACGGGCGGATATGTTTCCACGCTTCGATAAAACGATAAATATCCGCGCGTGACGTATCCGGGCCAAAGCTCACGCGGATCACTTCGGAAGCGGCGCCATCGTCCCAGCCCATGGCGGTCAGCACCTTGCTGGCCTTGATCGTGCCCGATGAACAGGCGCTGCCTGCCGAGACCGAAATGCCGGCCATATCGAGCTGGATCAACTGGGCAGAGGCCGGCTTTCCGGGCATCTGGTAAGAGGCGATGGTCGGCACGCGCGGCGCTGCTTTGGAAACCACCTTGCCGCCCGCGCCCTCAATTGCACCATCCAGATGCGCGCGCAGATCGGCGGCGCGGTCGATCCAGCCGCGCTTAGCCTCCACGGCCGCCGCAAAGCCCATCGCGCCGGGCAGATTTTCCGTGCCACCGCGATAGCCCTTTTCCTGCCCGCCCGAAGGCTCCAGCAGGTCGAGATCGCGCACCAGCAGCGCGCCAATGCCGGGCGGGCCACCCAATTTGTGCGCGGACAGCGCAATCAGGTCCGCATCGGGCAGTGGGATCTTTACGGCGGACTGCGCACAATCGGCGAGCAAGATACCGCCTTTTTCCCGCACCACTGTCGCCAGATCCTCCAGCGGCTGAATAACGCCGGTTTCATTATTGGCCTGCTGGATGACGACCAGAGGCCGGGCGGCGCCCAGCGCGGCCAGCCGCCCATAAAGTGCATCGCGCGCCACGCGGCCATCGGGCGTGACGGGCAGGAAGAAAGATTCAGGCAGAACACGGTGAACCGCATCATGCTCGGTGGCGGAAATCATCACGGCATCACGGTGCCCGCGGCTGAGCGCAATGGTGAGCGACTCGGTCGCGCCGCTGGTGAAGATCAGTTCATGCGGCCAGTTCAGCGCCGCTTTGATCCGTTCCCGCGCTTCTTCCAGTTGCGCGCGCGCCACGCGGCCATCGGCATGGGGAGAGGAGGGGTTGGCCCATTTCCCCATCGCGTCGGTCACAGCCTTGCGCACCGCAGGGAGAACGGGCGTGGTCGCCGCGTGATCAAGATAGAGTCTGTCGCTCAATGATTTGGACCCGATGATTGCGATTTCGTCAGCACTTCCTATATAGCGCCGATCATTCTGGCAAAGCCAGTCTTGCCCTATCTCATTCCGGTCTGCGAGTATTCATGCCCGAAGTCATTTTTCCCGGCCCTGAAGGCCGTCTTGAAGGTCGTTTCAATCCCGGTCCGCGTCCGCGCGCGCCCGTTGCGATGATCCTGCATCCACACCCGGCAGCGGGCGGCACGATGAACAACCGCATCGTCCAGAACCTCTACCAGACGTTCGTGCGGCGGGGATTTGCCACGCTGCGATTCAACTTCCGGGGCGTGGGCCGTTCTCAGGGCACGTTTGACAATGGCATTGGCGAACTCTCCGATGCCGCTTCCGCGCTCGACTGGGTGCAGTCGATCCATCCGGAAGCGCAGACCACCTGGATTGCGGGATACAGCTTTGGTGCGCTGATCGGGATGCAGTTGCTGATGCGCCGCCCGGAAATTCGCGGCTTCATTTCGATTGCGCCTCCGGCCAACATGTATGATTTCAGCTTTCTGGCCCCGTGCCCCTCTTCGGGCATTCTCATTCAGGGCACGAATGACGAGGTTGTGACGCCAATTGCCGTGCAGAAGCTGGTCGACAAGCTGCGCACCCAAAAGCACATCACCATCCATCATGAAGAGATCAAAGGGGCCAACCACTTTTTTGAAGGTGAAATGCCGGATCTGATGGGCTCGGTGGATCGCTATCTCGATTTCCGGCTCGATCCGGCTTGCACGATCCGGTGAGAGACCGCTGAACGGGATTTGTCATGACGCTCGAAGACACATTGCTTGGCCTGTTCACCGAGATTGCAATAGTGGAACATCTCGCCCGCACTCGGGTGGAGCGGGACGTGCTGGCCGATCTGACGTCGAACCAGTTTGGCATACTCAACTATTTCGTGCGGACGCATCCCTCGCCGGACACGGTTGCGGGCATCGCCTGGGCGTTCCAGCAGGAAGAAGATTATACGCTGGGTAACGCGCGGTTGTTGGCTTCGCGTGGATATGTAGCGCTCACGCCGGGCGTGACGGACCGCGATACGGTGGTGACGCTGACTGAAGACGGGCGGCGCGCACAGGCTGAGCATATCGAACGCATCGGCCCTGAAATCCGCCAGTTGGTGAGCGAAATTCCCTCTGACGAACTTCAGACGGCCTATCGTGTGCTCCATGATATCCGCTTGGTGCTGGACAATCTGCCCGACCGCTGAACGCTCAGCCGCCGTCGAGCGCTTGCACCATCGCGCGATCTTCTTCGGCGATCAGGCTGGTCAAAATCGCCCAAAAGCCCGGCACTGACTCGTTTCCCGCTTCGGCATAAGCGGCGGAGAGGCGCGAACTGAGATCGCCGAACAGGGCGGATTCCAGAGTTGCGCCATCTGGGGTGAGGAAGAGGAGCCGCTGGCGACGATCCTGCGCGCTCGTCCTCAATTCAACCAGTCCGCGCTGCGTCAACTCTCCCAGCACGCGCGAGAGCGATTGTTTGGTGACGTTGAGCAGGCGTAGCAACTCGCTGACATTCAATCCGGGTTGCCGCGAGATGAAATAGAGCACGCGATGATGCGCGCGGCCGAGCCCCTGCGTTTCCAGCCGCTGGTCTGCCATGCGGGTGAGGTGGCTATAGCCGAAATAGATGAGCTCGATCCCGCGCCTGATGTCGCTTTCATTGAACGGGCAGGGAATTGGGTCAGCCATGCTGTCTGTTTTAGCCGCGCGGGATGCGATAGGGAAGCGGGCAGAAAAAATAGGACAGTGATGTTGACGTATTAATCATTCGGACCTAGAGCGGGTTCAGAAACAATATGTCTCGATTCAAGCCAATATTCGCAAGGAAGTTACCATGAGCCTCAGCTTCACCCGCGAACCGCACCCGAATCCCACGCCTGCGGATGCGCGTGCCGCCCTTCTTCAGGATCCCGGTTTCGGCAAGACCTTCACCGATCACATGGTCACGATCCGATATACCGAAGGCAAGGGCTGGCATGACGCGAGCGTTCACGCGCGCCGTCCGCTCACGCTCGATCCGGCAGCCGCCGTACTCCATTATGCGCAGGAGATTTTTGAAGGGCTCAAGGCCTACCGCCTTGAAGATGGCAGCATGGCGCTGTTCCGCCCTGATGCGAATGCGCGCCGGTTCAACGCGTCGGCGGACCGGCTGGCCATGCCTCAGCTGCCCGAAGAGCTGTTTGTGGAAAGCTGCAAGCAATTGGTGGACATCGACAAGGACTGGTTCCCGTCGATTGACGGCGGATCGCTCTATCTGCGACCCTTCATGATCGCCAGCGAGACATTTCTGGGGGTGAAGCCGTCTTCTGAATATCTCTACATGGTGATTGCGGCCTCCACCGGCAATTATTTCAAGAGCGGTGCGCCCGCCGTTTCGCTGTGGGTGAGCCAGGACTTCAGCCGCGCAGCACCCGGCGGTACGGGTGCGGCCAAGTGCGGCGGCAATTATGCAGCGAGCCTGGCAGCCCAACGCGAAGCCATTGCACGCGGGCATGATCAGGTCGTCTTCCTGGATGCTGCCGAGCAGCGCTGGATCGAGGAGTTGGGCGGCATGAACCTGTTCTTCATATTCAACGATGGCACGATGATCACGCCGCCGCTTTCCGGCACGATCCTGCCCGGAATCACACGCGATTCGCTGCTGACTCTCGCCCGCGATGAAGGGTTGACCGTGCGCGAAGAACGGTACGGCATTGATCAATGGCAGGCGGATGCAGAGAGCGGCAAGCTGGTCGAGACCTTTGCGTGCGGTACGGCTGCGGTGGTGACGCCGGTGGGCAAGGTCTCCGCGCCTGATTTCAGCTTCACCGTTGGCGCGGGCGGACCGGGCCAGTTGACCGGCAAGCTTAAGGAAAAGCTCGTTTCGATCCAGCGTGGCACGGCGGCTGACCCCCATGGCTGGGTCGTGCGGCTCTGATCGGGCAGGGGTGTCGGGCATGAGCAGCTCGCTCTTCACACTGTTCGCAGATCAGGCCGCACGCGTGCCGGACAAGGCCGCGCTGGTGCTGGAGGATGGCAGCACGCTCACCTATACCGATCTACGCGAACTGGCGGGTCAATTTGCTGCGGCTCTTACTGCGCACAATTTATCCAAGGGTGACCGGGTCGTGGTGCAGGTCGGCAAATGTGCCGATGCTGTCGCGCTCTATCTGGCGTGCCTGCACAGTGGCGTGATTATCGTGCCGCTCAACACCGCCTATACCGACGCCGAGGTCGGCTATTTTCTGGACGACAGTCAGCCGGGCCTGTTCGTGCATGATGAAGGACGCACGCCGCTTTGGCGCGTGAGCCGAACGCTGGCTGCTCTTGGCGCAGAGGCCCGGGCGCTTACGCTGGTGGAGCAAGCTGTCGCGTGCGACTCATCCGATGTTGCGGCCATCTGCTACACTTCGGGCACGACCGGGCGCTCCAAAGGCGCGATGATCACGCACGGCAATATGGCGAGCAATGCGCGCACATTGATTGAGCTGTGGCGTTTTTCGGATCGTGACGTGCTGCTGCATATCCTGCCGATTTTTCACGTCCATGGCCTGTTTGTGGCGTTGCATTGTGCGCTCTTCTCTGGCGCGACGATCCTTTTCGAAACGGGATTCGAGACCGGTCGGGCCAGACAATTGCTGCGCACAACGACTGTGATGATGGGCGTGCCGACGCATTATACGCGGTTGCTCGGCGATGCTGCATTTGGTCGCGAGGATTGTGCAACCATGCGGCTCTTTCTGTGCGGTTCAGCGCCGTTGCTCGCTGAAACACACCGCCAGTTTGAAGACCGCATCGGCCTGCGCATCCTTGAACGCTATGGCATGACCGAAGCGGGAATGATCACCTCCAACCCCTATGAGGGTGAGCGCGTGGCCGGAACGGTCGGCTTTCCGCTGCCCGGCGTGTCGGCGCGCGTGCGGGATGGGGAAGGGCGGTTGGTCGGCGCAGAGACCGTCGGGACGCTCGAAATCAAAGGCCCAAACGTGTTTTCGGGCTATTGGCAGATGCCCGACAAGACCGATGAGAGCTTCACCGCTGATGGTTGGTTCATCACCGGCGATCTGGTGACCGAGGCAGAAGACGGTCGCATTACCATCGTTGGGCGCGCCAAGGATCTGATCATCGCGGGCGGCTATAACATTTATCCCAAAGAGATTGAGTCGGTGCTCGATGACATGCCGGGCGTTGACGAAAGCGCGGTTGTGGGCATTCCGCATCCCGATTTCGGCGAATCCGTTGTCGCTGTGATCGTCCCGGCCAAGGGAGCAGCTATTGACGCGGCAAAGGTGATGGCCTGGGTGGAACCGCGCCTCGCCCGCTTCAAGCATCCGCGCCACATCCACATTGTCGACGCGCTGCCGCGCAACACGATGGGCAAGGTGCAGAAGGCGGCATTACGGCAACTCTACGCGGTCTGACGGCCCCTTACTGACGGATTTCCGTTCGCTGGGTGGCTTTTCGCTTTCCAGGGAGGCATAGCGCCGGACTGGAGAGCCGGATGACGAAGATCTGGGACAATAAGGCCATCATTTGCGACTCGCTGGGTCGGGCACCAGACATGGAGCTGGGCTCAGTCGGGGAGGGCTGGTCTCTGTGCCGGTGGCGGCAGTTCGTTGGCACCTATTCGCTGCCGCCATGCCCCGATCCCATGTTCGTCGTGCATATTTCTGGCAAGCCGCAGGTCAAAACGTGGCAGGGCGATGGTTGGAGCGAGCGCAGCTCCATCCCCGGCTGCGCGACCATCGTGCCAGACGGGATGCCGACCGGCTGGCTGGTGGATGGCGAACTGGATGTGGTGACGCTCAGCGTCTCATCCGATCTGCTCAAGAGCAATTCGATGCGGGACCAGTTTTCCAAGATGCGCTTTGCCTTTGCCGATCCGCTCGGCGTCGCGCTGACACGGCAGATATTGGCCGAACTCTATGCCCCGCAAGCCTCTGAGCGCGAAGCCTATGTGTCTGCGATGGTCAATGCACTCAAGGCGCACATATTGGCCGGTCCGCTTGTTCAGGGGCACCCCTCTGAAATCCCCACCTCCGATTTTTCGGCCTTCCGCCTGCACAAGATCATGAATGCGGTGCTGGAGCACCCCGAAGCCGAACATAGTCTGGAGCAAATGGCGGCAATGGCGGGCATCACGCCTTCGCATTTCTGCCGTGTTTTCAAAAAGGCCACCGGTATTTCTCCGCATCAATATGTGATGAAGGCGCGACTGGACAAGGCCCAGCAGATGCTGGTGCAGACCGATCTGACGCTTGCAGCGGTTTCCGAAGCTTTGGGGTTTGCCAGCCAGAGCCATTTCAGCCGTGCCTTCCGGGGCTATGCCGGGATATCACCCAGCGAATACCGGAATAAGGGGCACTGAATTCCCGACGCCGCGTTGGTGCGCCAGAAACTGACGTTGTTTTTGAACTTTCTTGCTGTCCCCTTTTCAAGCCGGTCTGGGCAGCAGATGCTGGAGCGATCCTATTATCCTTGGGAGAGGACTGCATGACTGATCAATTGATTCCGCCCGAACTGGTGGCCCCCGCCTTCAATCCTGCCACCTTTGCAGACCGGGATGAGGCGCACGCCGTGTTCACGCGCCTGCGCAATGATTATCCGCTCAATCAGGTGGAAGTTCCCGGTTATGACCCGCACTGGATGGTCGTGAAATATGCCGATCTGCGTGAAATTGCGCGGCAGGATGACATTTTCCACGGCGGAGATCGCTCCAAGACGCTGATCAGCCAGGCGGGCGAGGAACTGGTGAAGCAGTATACCGGTGGCCAGTCCAACATCTTCCGCTCTCTGGTTCAACTGGACCCGCCAGAGCATGGCAAATATCGCGCAGTGTGTTCGGATGCCTTCTCGCTCTCGGGTGTCCAGTCGCTGATGCCGCTCGTTGAAACCATCGCGCAGCAATATGTCGACAAACTGGTGAGCCTGGCCCCTGAATGCGATTTCGCTGGGGAGATTGCCTTCCTCTATCCGCTCAAGGTGGTGCTCGACATTATCGGCGTGCCGGAAGAAGACCATCTGAAGATGCTGGAGCTGACCCAGTGGCTCTTTACCTATGCCGATCCGGATCTGAAGCGTCCCGGCTCTGACCTGACCGAACCCAGCGAAATCACACGCACATGGGGCATCGTGTTTGAAGAGTTTGAGAAATATTACACGCCGGTCATCGCCGACCGCCAGAAATGCCCCCGCGCGGACCTCGCTTCTGTCATCGCCAATGGCAAGATTGATGGCGGCCCGCTGGAGCATCGCGCGCTGATTTCATACTTCGTGATCGCGTCGACCGCTGGCCATGATACGACTGCTGCCACCACCGGAACCGGCATGTGGCAGCTGGCACAGCGACCAGACATATTGGCGGACCTCAAGGCCCATCCGGAGAATATTCCGGGCTTTGTGGAAGAGACAATCCGCTGGGCATCCCCGGTGCAACAATTTGTGCGGTCTGCCACGCAAGATTATGAAATCAAAGGCAAGACCATCAAGAAGGGCGATCTCGTCTACCTGTCTTACCTTTCCGCCAACCGCGATGAAGAGGCGTTCCCCGAACCCTTTACCTTCAACCACAAGCGCACGCCCAACCGGCATGTTGGCTTCGGCTTTGGTGGCCACACCTGCCTTGGCATCCATCTCGCCCGCATGGAGATGATCGCGCTGTGGAAGGCGCTGATCCCGCGCCTCAAGTCCGTCGAACTGAACGGAACGCCCAAGATGGCGCAATCCGAATTCGTGGCGGGTCCGAAATCGGTTCCCATCCGGTTCGAGGTGGAATAGTCTGGCTTGACTGGAGAGCGGTGCAGACTTCTGTGCCGCTCATCCGCTGGATGAAAACCGGGAGAGAATGACTGTGACGCAAAGCATCGCCGCCGTGGCCCGCGCGGCCCATGAAGATTTCACCATCGAAACGCTGACTGTCAGTCCTCCGGGTCCGGGCGAAGTGCAGGTGAAGGTGGCGGGCGTGGGCGTGTGCCACACCGATCTCGTCTTCCGCGATCAGATCGAAACCTTCGCCAAGCCTGCTGTGTTCGGCCATGAAGGCTCTGGCGTGGTGGAAGCAGTGGGTGAAGGCGTGACGGGCTTTGCCGTGGGAGACCGCGTGGTCATCGGCTTTTCCAGCTGTGGCGGCTGCAAGCAGTGTGGCGAGGATCTGCCAAGCTATTGCCAGCATTTCGTGCCGCTCAACTATGCCGGGTTGCGGCTGGAGGATGGCTCCACTGCTTATGCCTGTGGTGAAGAGCGGGTCTCCTCGCACTTTTTCGGGCAATCCTCCTTCTCATCCTCCTGCATCACGCGCGCGCGCAATCTGGTGAAGGTGGGGGATACGAGCGTGCCGCTCGAATATCTGGGCACGCTCGGATGCGGCTTCCAGACCGGGGCAGGGGGCGTGATGCGCTCGCTCGCGGCCAAGGCGGGCTCGACCATTGTCGTGTTCGGCGGCGGTCCGGTTGGTCTGGCGGCGGTGATGGGGGCGGTCATTCAGGGCTGTTCGACCATCATACTCGTTGAGCCGATTGCTGACCGCCGCACTGTCGGGCTGGAGCTCGGCGCAACGCATGTGGTGGACCCCAAGTCGGGCGATCTGGCTGCTGCACTGCGTGAGATCGTCCCCGAAGGTCTGGATTTCGCCTTTGACACCACCGGCAATGTCGGCGTGATTGAAGCGGGTATGGCCTCGCTCGGAGCCCATGGCGCCATTGGTCTTGTCGGTGTGCCCAAAGAGCCTGATGCCGCGATCAGCGTGAACATCGCCGCGCTGATGACACCAGGGCATCGTATCATCGGCATCATCGAAGGCGATAGCGATCCCGAAGTCTTCATTCCTGAACTGCTCGCACATCATGCGGCAGGGCGCTTCCCGTTTGATAAATTGATCAAGACTTTCCCGCTCGCTCAGATCAATGAAGCCATTGCAGCGCAGGCGCTCGGCGAGTGCATCAAAGCCGTCCTGATTCCCTGATTGACCGGAGAGACTCCCATGAATTTCGATTCCGATTATGCCATGCTCATCAACGGCCAGCGCGCAAATGCGGCGGCGAGCTTTGATGTGGTGAATCCCGCCAATGAACAGGTGATTGCCTCTGTTCCCGATGCGAGCCCCGAAGACCTCGACGCCGCCATTGCCGCCGCGCGCGCGGCCTTCCCCGGTTGGGCCGCGACTCCGATTGACGAGCGCCGCAAGCTCATCGACCAGATGGGCGACGCCATTTTGGCCAATATAGACGGGCTAAAGCGTCTGCTCACCAAGGAACAGGGCAAGCCGCATCATGAGGCCGAGGGCGAAATCATCGGCGCGGGCTATTGGCTCAAGGGTGCTGCGCAGCTGCAACTGCCGGTGACGGTGAACGAGGATTCGGACGAGCGTTACAGCTATACCCGCCATGTGCCGCTGGGCGTGGTGGGCGCTATTGCGCCGTGGAATTTCCCGATGATCCTCGCCATGTTCAAGATCGGCCCGGCGCTGCTCGCGGGCAACACGATGGTGCTCAAGCCTTCGCCCTTCACGCCGCTGACGACGCTGAAGATGGGCGAACTGGTGGCGGGCATCCTGCCGCCGGGCGTGCTCAATATCATCACCGGAGGCGATGCGCTTGGCCCGTGGATGACGGCGCATCCGGGCTTCGACAAGATCAGCTTCACAGGCTCCACCGCCACCGGTCGCCGCGTGATGCAGTCCGCTGCGCCGACGCTGAAGCGCGTCACGCTGGAACTCGGTGGCAATGATGCCGCCATCGTCATGCCCGATGTGGACGTGGCCGCTGTGGCGCAGCAGCTCTTCTGGGCGGCATTCAACAATAATGGCCAGATCTGCATCGCCACCAAGCGCATGTACATCCATGAGGATATTTACGACGAACTGCGCGATGCGCTCGTTGCTTATGGCAAGACCGTGAAGGTGGGCGACGGCTCCGAACAGGGCACGCAGATCGGCCCGCTCAACAACAAGCCGCAATATGAGCGCGTGCTGGGCCTGATCGCGGACGCGAAGGAGAAGGGTTACACTTTCCTGATGGGCGGCAACCCCGAAGATGTGCCGGGCTATTTCGTGCCCGTCACCATGCTGGATAATCCGCCGGAAAACAGCCGCATCGTGCAGGAAGAGCAATTCGGCCCCGTGCTGCCGCTCATCAAGTTCAGCGATGCCGATGAGGTTGTCGCGCGCGCCAATGCGACCGAATATGGTCTGGGCGGTTCCGTTTGGGGTGCGGATGAAGACAAGGCGCTGGCGATTGCAGAGCGCATTGCCAGCGGCACCGTCTGGGTCAACGAAACCCAGCATCTCAGCCCGATGGCGGCCTTTGGCGGCATGAAACAGTCTGGCGTGGGTGTGGAAGGCGGCGTGGAAGGCTTGCTGGAATATACCAACGCCCAGACCATCGTGCGGAAGAAGGTGGCGGCCTGACCTTTTCTGTCAGGATCGCGTTGCTGGCCTAGGCAGCGCGATCCTGCATGGGAGTGAGCAGCGGGCGGCGTGCCAATATGTCCGCCCGCAACGCCGCCTTGATCGGCGGCGGGACGAGCCCGAGAATCAGCGTGCGTGAGGCGACGAAAATCTCGCGCGCAAAGCGCACTTCATCCCACTCATCGGCCAGCCAGGTTTCAACCGTCGCAGCCACGGTGCGCAGCATCAGCGCAGTAAAATCTTCTGCGGAACTAAGGAGCTCCAGCGCCCCCGCCTGTGCGGCTTTGCGCACCATATCGCACCAGAGCAGCTGGCCTTCTGCGGTCATCATCGCGCGCAGGTCGCTCGCCTGCGCGTCATGAACCGAATGATACAGGCCGCGATAGAAGAGCGGCTCCGCGCTGTAATGCACCACAATAAGATCGATAGCCTGCAATAAGCGGTTGAGCGGCTGTGTCTCGGTGAGGCCGCACAGCCGCTCCGAAAAGCTGTCATATTCATCGCGGACGACGCGCCGCAGTACCTCTGATTTGGAGCCGAGCAAATTATAGGGTGTTGCCGGGCTCACCCCTGCCTTGCGTGCCAGCTCCAGCATCGAAAATCCGGTGCCGCCCGTTTCCCTGATCAGGATATGGGCGGCATCCACAATGGTCCGGCACCGGGCTTCGCGCAGGGCAGGGGACAGCGCCATGGACTAGCCGCGATCCACCGGGATGTTCTCATAATAGGGAATCATCACATCTTCGCTGTCGGGCGCGACCTGGCCCAACATGCTTTCGGTGACCGGGTGAACGATATCCGCATCGGTCATAATTTCAATGAAGGACGGCCCGTCATGATCGAGTGCGCGCTTCATGGCCGGGGCAATCTCTTCATACTTGGTCACGCGTTCGCTGAGGCAACCAAAGGCGCGGGCAATGTCTGCATAATGCGTGCCCGGGATTTTGGAGATGACGCTGTAATTTCCGCCAAACATGATCTGCTGGCCATGGATCGACATGCCCCACACTTCATTGTTGAGCACGATGTTGACGATGGGGAGATTGTGGCGAACCATCGTGTCGAGTTCGGGCAGGTTGAAGCCCATCGCGCCGTCTCCGGTCAGATGAACAACGCGTCGCGCGGGATCGGAGAGCTGCGCGCCAATCGCAAAGCCCTGACCAATGCCAAGGCACCCCAGATAGCCATGAGACAGGAAGCTGGCAGGCGTGTTCGCGCGTGCCACGGCGCCGGCCCAGGAGGCTGCCTCTCCACCATCGAAAACGTAGAAGGCGTCAGGCCCGGCCGCATCGGTAACAGCCTTTGCGGCATGGAAGGGATGGATGCCCAGGCGATGCCCACGCCGCCGTACAGCACGCTCGCGATGATCCCGAGCCGGCGCGAAAGCCCGGCCACCCACGTGAGGTTCTCGCGATCCGCGTCGTCGCGTTTCATGCGGTACCACGTGTAGATCAGGCCCGTG
>CALMZE010000209.1 GCA_937870585.1 uncultured Sphingomonadales bacterium
GACCATAGCCCTTGCGCAGCACGACCGTGAACACCGGCACCTTCAGGCTGGCCGCTATAATGAACATGCGCGAGCCATGGCGGACAGGCGCGCTCTTTTCTGCCTCCGGGCCGACCATGAAGCCCGGCGTGTCGCACAGCGAGACGATGGGGAAGCCAAACGAATCGCACAATTGCATGAAACGCGCCGCCTTGTCCGCGCCCTCCGAATCGATGGCGCCGGACAAAATCTGATTATCATTCGCCATCAGCCCGACCGGACGGCCATCAATCCGCATCAGTCCGGTGATCATGCCCGGTGCAAAGCCGCCGCGCAGCTCCACGAAACTGCCGGTATCGGCCAGAAGCGTGATCGCGCGCCGAACATCGAACACGCGCAGGCGGTTCTCAGGGATGACACGGCGGAGCAGGCGCTGATCGGCATGATCCGCCTTATTGAGCCGCCCCTGAAAAAAGGAGAGCAGATGCTTGGCGTGCGCAGTCGCTTCGGCCTCGCTCTCCACCAGAATGTCGATCACGCCATTGCCCCATTGCACATCTGACGGACCAACCTCTTCCGGCGTGAACACACCAAGGCCGCCGCCTTCGATCATCGCCGGGCCGCCCATGCCGATGTTCGAATCGCGGGTGGCAATGGTGATGTCGCAACTACCAAAGAAGACCGCATTGCCCGCAAAACAGCGCCCGGCTGCAATCGCGATGCGCGGGACATGGCCGGAGAGCCCCGCCAGCCGCGCGAAGCTCGGTGTATCAAGCCCAGACACGCCCGGCTTGTCCACATCGCCCGGCCGCCCGCCCCCGCCTTCGACATAAAAGACCACCGGCAGCGTCTGTTTGTGCGCCAGATCGAGCAGCCGGTCGGTCTTCAGATGGTTGAAATAGCCCTGCGTGCCCGCAAGCACGGTATAATCATAGGACATGCCGACAATGGACGCCGCATCCGGCCCGAACTCCGCAGCGTTGACTGTTCCCGTGCCGCCCACCAGCCCGTCAGCAGGCGTGCGCGCCATCAAATCATCGATCGAGCGACGGCGCTGCTGCGCGGCAATGGTCAGTGCGCCATATTCGTTGAAGCTGTTGGCATCGAATAGATCATCCAGATTCTCGCGCGCGGTGCGGTGCCCGGTCTTGCGACGGCGCGCGACAGCATCGGGACGGTTGGCATCGAGCGTGAGCGCATGGCGGGCGATGACTTCGGCGAGATCGGCGCGCGGCACATCCAGATCGATCTCGGTTGCGTCCGCCTCGCTCACCTTCGCCACATCGGCGGGTTCGAGGAAGGCGACCGCCTCACCATCAGCGAGCACCACGCCGGGCTTCACCAGAATGTCTCGCACCACGCCCGACTGCGTCGCCTTGATGGCGTGCTGCATCTTGAGCGCTTCAACCAGCCCGACTTCCTGCCCGGCATGAACCGTGTCTCCCACTGCAATCGAGAGCGAGACGAGCACACCATTGAGCGGCGCTTCCAGCGCGGTCATCCCCGCAGGCACCACCCGCGCGTGGGCCGCCGGGGCGTGCGCCTGCGTCATGAAATGACGGACAGGGACGGCAGGCGAGGCCAGCAGATCGGGCAGAACGCGCTCAAACCAGCGCGTATCAGCGCGACCGTCAAGCAATTCAGGCCGCGCCAGCATGGCGGCGAGCAGATCAAGATTGGTGCCCGCACCTTCCACGCGGAAATCGGACAAGGCCCGCAGCGCGCGGATTCGTGCGGCCTCTGCGTCTCCTGCATGGACGATCAGTTTGGCGAGCAGCGAATCGAAGCGCGGATTGACGGCGTAACCCGCATAGCCAAAGCCATCGACGCGCACGCCGGGACCGCTCGGCGGCTCATAGGCCGACAGCGTACCGCCCGAAGACAGGATGCTGCCATCCGGCCCGACCGTTTCCGCATTCACGCGCAGCTGGATGGCTGTGCCGCGCGCGGCAGGGGCCATCTCTAGCCCGAGATCAGCGAGCGCCGCGCCGCCCGCAATCCGCAGCGCCGCCTGCACCAGATCAACGCCACGCACCGCCTCTGTAATGGTATGCTCCACCTGAAGGCGGGGATTGACCTCAATGAACGCAAACGCGGTGTCTCCTGCCGGATCGGCGTCCGCATCAACCAGAAATTCGACCGTGGCGAGCCCGCGATAGGGCGTAGAGCGCATCAGGCGCAGCGCTGCTGCCTCGATCCGGTCCCGCAAGGCGGGGTCCAGCGCCGGGGCAGGTGCAATCTCGATGATCTTCTGGTTGCGCCGCTGCACCGAGCATTCGCGCTCGCCCAGTGCCACCACGCCGCCTTGCCCATCGGCCACAATCTGCACTTCAATATGCCGCGCATGAGCGATGTATCGTTCGATCAGGACATCAGCCTCACCAAAGGCGAGCATCATTTCGGTGCGGCACGCGTCGATCGCTGCCGCAAGATCCTCACCCGGTTGCACCAGCCGGATGCCGCGCCCGCCGCCGCCGGCCAGGCCCTTCACCATCACTGCGCATCCTGAATCGAGTAGCGCTTGGCCTGCCACTGCATCACCGGAATCACTGCCGTCCAGCACCGGCACGCCTGCCCCGCGCGCCAGTTGCTTGGCGGATAATTTGTTGCCGAACCGCGCCAGTGCCTCTGCATCCGGGCCGACAAAAATCAGCCCGGCACGTGCGCATTGCTCTGTAAAGGCTGCATTTTCACTGAGGAAACCATAGCCCGGATGGATCGCATCGCATCCGCTGGACTGTGCTGCCGCGATGATGGCTGACCCATCCAGATAAGCAGCAGGCCCCGATCCGGCGATCTCCACGGCTTCATCCCCGGCGCGGGCATGGAGCGAGAGCGCATCATCGGCGGAATGAATGGCGGCGGTCGCAATGCCGAGCTCACCCGCTGCGCGGGCAATGCGGATGGCGATTTCGCCGCGATTTGCGATCAACAGTTTCCGGATCATCCTGCCCCCTTGTCTTGTCAGACATGACTAACCGCTTCACCCGATTCGGCAAGGGGGTGTGGAGGCCCGTCAGGCCGCGACGGGCACCTCTTCGGGCGGGAGCATCGCACAGCCCCGGATCACGTCTGAAATCTTCTCTGCAATCATGATAGTGGGCGCATTGGTGTTGCCGCCGATCAGGGTCGGCATCACCGAGGCATCGACCACGCGCAGCCCCTCCAGCCCGATGACGCGCATCTGATCATCCACAACCGCCATCGGATCGGACGGGCTCCCCATCTTGCAGGTGCCAACCGGGTGATAAATGGTTTCGCCCTTGGCGCGGATGAAGGCGTCAATCTCCTCATCGCTCTGCACATCTGGCCCCGGCGCAAGCTCCTCTCCGCGATAGGGCGCAAACGCCTCTTGCGCGATCACATCGCGCGCCATGCGCAGCCCATCCCGCACCGAGCGCAAATCCTCCGCCGTGGACAGAAAGTTTGTGAGGATTTTGGGATCATCATAGGGCTCCGCCGAAGCCAACGACACCGTTCCCCGGCTTTCGGGCCGCAACTGGCAGACATGGAGCGTGAAGCCGTCCTGCGTCATCTTCTGCTTGCCATGATCCTGCATGATCGCGAGCACGAAATGGAGTTGCAGATCGGGCCGGTCGAGATCGGGGCGCGACTTGAGGAAGGCCCCCGCTTCCAGCCCGTTCTGGCGACCTGAGCCCTTGCCCGTGAAGCTATATTGCATCCCCATCAGCAGCCCGCGCCAGCCGCCGACCTCGCTGAACAGAGATAAGGGCTTGGTACAGGCCCAGTTGAGCGTGACATCCAGATGATCCTGCAAATTCTGGCCCACGCCCTTGCGTTCATGCACCGCCTTGATGCCATGCGCGGCCAGCATCTCCGGATCGCCAATGCCGGAGAGTTGCAGGATTTGCGGAGACTGGAACGCACCGGCACACAGCAGCACTTCGCGGTTGGCGCGTGCCGTCTGCACCGCCTTGCCCTTGCCCAGACTATATTCAACGCCGGTGGCGCGGCCGTTTTCGACCAGGATACGGTGCGTCCGCGCGTTGGTGATGATGGTCAGGTTGCGCCGCGTCTTGGCGACCGGCTTCAGATAGGCGCGCGCTGCGCTCCAGCGCTCGCCATCGCGGATCGTCATCTGGTAGCGGCCAAAGCCTTCCTGATCCTGCCCGTTGAAATCGTTCGTCGTCTTGTAGCCCGCCTGAGCACCCGCCTCGACCACGGCCGAATAGAGCGGGTGCGTCGAGCGCTCGCCCCAGCTGACAGTGAGCGGCCCGTCTCCGCCATGATAGGCGTTGGCCCCATCCTGAAAAGCCTCGGCGCGTTTGAAATAGGGCAGCACATCGGCATAGGACCAGCCTTGCAGGCCCATTTGCCGCCACTGATCATAATCGCGCGCATGGCCGCGAATATAGATCATGCCGTTAATGGCCGAAGACCCGCCCAGCCCGCGCCCGCGCGGGTGCCACAAGCGACGATTGTTCATGTACGGCTCGGCTTCGCTCCAAAAGCCCCAATTATACGCGCTCTTTTCCTTGATCAGCTGCCCGGCGCCCAACGGCATCCGCACCAGCACCGATGTGTTGGCTCCGCCTGCTTCGAGCAGCAAGACAGAGACATCCGCATCCTCGGTCAGCCGCGCCGCCAGCACAGATCCCGCGCTGCCGCCACCGATGATGATATAGTCAAATGCTGTCTCTGCCATGCCGCCTGTCCGTCAATTGCCTTACTGACAGCCTTGTCACCAACTTGCCGCACAAGGCAAGCGCTATGATGGCGCTACAGCCCGGCGAGATCGACGATCTTGTGCGCCTGCTTGAGGTGCGGCGCGTCGATCATCTTGCCATCGAGTTGCAGCACCCCCGCGCCGGGATTGGCGGCAAAGGCCGCAATCACCGCCTGGGCATGGTCAATTTCGGCCTCGCTCGGTGTGAAGGCCGCATTGATGACGGCCACCTGCGCCGGATGGATCGCCATCATGCCGGTAAATCCATCGCGCCGCCCGCGCGCGGCATAGGCCGCGAGCCCCGCTTCATCACGAAAATCGGGATAGACCGTTTCGATGGCCGCCACGCCCGCCTTGTGCGCGCCAAACAATGTCAGGCTGCGCGCGAGTTCGATGGGGGCCGTATAGCGGCCATCCGCCTCACGCGCGGCACTCGCACCGATAGCCGCAGGCAGATCTTCCGCGCCCCAGCTCAGCCCCAGCAGATGCGCGGCGCGGCTGGCATAGCTGCTCAGTTCGAACATCGCGCCGGGCGTTTCGGTGGCGATGGGAAGGATGGGAATGTCAGCGCCCGCCATCAGCGCACGCAGGGCATCCACAGAGGCCGCACCTTCGGCCTTGGGCAGCATGATCCCATCAGGCAGGCCAGGCAGCACGGCGGCCAGATCGTCCGCCGTCATCCCGGAATCGAGCGGATTGACGCGCACCAGCACGGCACAGCTGCGCGGCGCGCCCAGAAAGGCCGCAATCGCCGCCCGCCCCGCTGCCTTGTTGGCCGCAGACACCGAATCTTCGAGATCAAGGATGATCGCATCCGCCCCCGTCGCCACTGCTTTGGTGAAACGTTCAGGCCGGTCAGCGGGCACAAACAGCAGCGAACGCAGCCTCATGCCGCGGTCCTTCGCGCTAGTGGCGGGTTTGAGCCCCCGTTTACAGAAATCTGCCACGCGTCAAGTTGTAGTCCGGCCAAGCTTAGTCCTCCTTGTCCGCAATCCGCGCCAGCAACGCCTCCACCTGCACCTGCGCACCCGCTGCGGCGTTGAGCTCCGCCACCACGCCATCAAATGGCGCGATGAGCGTGTGCTCCATCTTCATCGCTTCCAGCGTGAGGAGTTTCTGCCCCTTGGTGACGGCCTCGCCTGCGGAGACCATCACGGCGATGATGCGCCCCGGCATGGGGGAGAGGATGGCACCGTCTGAGGCGGAACCGCTATGGGAACCGTCTGTCCGGTCGAGTTCAAACAAGTGCGGCCAGCCACGTTCCACAAGAATCGCGCCATCTTTGAAAAGGAAATTCAGCGATCCGGCACCGAGACTAGGACCATCCGCCCTGCCCGTGACTGTCTTGCCATCGAGACGCATCCTGATTGACTTATCTGCACGGGCGTTGAGACGCAGCCCCATAATGTCGCGCCAAGGATTCCCTTCAGCCTCTTCTCCCTGAGGGTCAAATGCCCATCGGCTGCCGCCCCCCTGCTCGAAAATGTGAAGGGACGCTGTGTCGATGAGTTCCGAACTCGCCTCTTGGCTTCTCAGCAGATCGTCTCCGTGATGCGCGATGAAGCTTGTATCGACATCTCCTGATGCGAACCACGGATGGCGGAGAAGTTCCGCGAGAAATCCGGCATTGTTGCGAACAGGCCATGTCAGGACACTATCGCACGAGAAAGCCAAGCGATCCCGCGCGTCATTTCGATCTGCGCCCTTGCAGATGATCTTGGCAATCATTGGATCATAATGAGGGGAAATTTCCGACCCTTCACCGACTCCGGTGTCAATGCGCGCTATTTGATCATCAAGGTCGAATTCAGACAATATGCCGGTGCTTGGCAAAAAGCCCGTTCGCGGATCCTCCGCATAGAGCCGCGCTTCCATCGCCCAGCCGTTGATGCTGAGCTCATCCTGCTTTTTGGGCAGAGCCTCGCCCGACGCCACGCGCAGCTGCCATTCGACTAGATCAACCCCGGTGATCTCTTCCGTCACCGGATGCTCGACCTGCAGCCGCGTGTTCATTTCCATGAACCAGATGCGATCCGCGCGCAGGCCTTCGCTCGCGTCGGCAATGAACTCGATCGTGCCCGCGCCGACATAATCGACCGCTTGCGCCGCCTTCACCGCCGCCGCGCAGAGCGCCTCGCGCGTCGCTTCGTCCATGCCCGGCGCGGGGGCTTCCTCGATCACCTTCTGGTGCCGCCGTTGCAGCGAGCAATCGCGTTCAAACAGGTGGACGATGTTGCCGTGGGTGTCGCCAAACACCTGCACCTCTATGTGACGAGGCCGCTGGATATATTTCTCGATCAGCACATGCGCGTTGCCAAAGCTGGAAGCCGCCTCGCGCTGGCAGGAGGTGAGCGAGTCGGCGAGGTCTGCCGCCGCATCCACTTTCCGCATCCCCTTGCCGCCGCCCCCCGCAACCGCCTTGATCAGTACGGGATAACCGATCTTCTCCGCCTCTGTGGCAAGGAAGGCCGGGTCTTGGTTCTCGCCCATATAGCCCGGCGTCACCGGCACGCCTGCGGCGGCCATCAGCGTCTTGGCAGCATCCTTCAGGCCCATCGCGGTGATGCTGGCGGGACGCGGCCCGACCCAGATCAGGCCTGCGTCGATCACGGCCTGCGCGAACTCCGCATTTTCAGAGAGGAAGCCATAGCCGGGATGGATCGCCTCCGCTCGGCAAGCCTTGGCCGCCGCGATGATCTTCTCCCCCACCAGGTAGCTCTCGCGCGCCGGGCTCGGACCAATATGCACCGCCTCATCGGCTTGGCGCACATGCAGCGCCTTGGCGTCGGCATCAGAATAAACCGCGACGGTGCGAATGCCCATCGCCCGCGCGGTGCGAATGATGCGGCAGGCGATCTCGCCACGATTGGCGATGAGGAGAGATTGGATCATTGGTGTTTCCTCTTGGCGTCGTCCTGAACTTGTTTCAGGACCCACGCCTCAATGCTGGTGCAAGTCTGGATAGTTCCAATCTCGCTCAAACTTCGAGGCATGGATGCTGAAACAAGTTCAGCATGACGAGTGTGCGTGATAGAATGTCGCAAATGTCCAGCCGACAGCCCTGCGTCTATATCCTTGCCAGCCAGAAGCGGGGCACGACCTATATCGGCGTAACCTCGAATCTTGCGGCGCGGATTTACCAGCATCGGATGCGTGCGACGCCGGGTTTCACGTCCCGGCACGGGGTGATCCGGCTTGTTCATGCCGAGGCCTTTGACCGCATGGCTGACGCGATTGCCCGTGAGAAACAACTCAAGAACTGGCACCGGCAATGGAAGATCAACCTGATTGAAGCGGGCAACCCGGAGTGGACCGATCTCGGCATCGTTTGGGGGTTGGTTGAGCGCAAGCCGCGCTTGTAACGCTGCACCGTCATCCTGAAAAGTCGCCACCAGCACCTCGTCATGCTGAACTCGTTTCAGCATCCATGCCTCACCGTCTGTGCCAAGTTTGCACCACCCAGCCCCGCACCACCATGGAGGCGTGATCCAACCGTCACCCCGGACTTGATCCGGGGTCCATGCTTCACAGCCTGAACCAGAGCAGCACCTTCCAGCCCCGCACAGCCACCGAGGCATGGGTCCTGAAACAAGTTCAGGACGACGGGAGTGCGCTGAACCAGTGGAACCATATCCCGTTCCACTGCCCCCCTTCCCCGTTGGGGGAGGATGTCGCAGGCGATTTCGCTGCGCATGGCCATGGGGCGAAACCGGATCATCGGCACGGAAATTTGGCCTTTATCGGTTCGAGCACTGTCATCAGGCTCGGGTTGAGCCACTTGGTGTCTTTGGCCTGAAGATAATCAGCTACATCTTCGGCCAGTTTGATTGCCTCGTCCGAAATCCTGTCTGTCGATGCGCCGATAAGTCCGCCACACACCTTCGACTCCTGTGACAGTTTGGCGTGGCCGCTCAACACCAACGATATGAATTCGTTGGCTGCTTCAGTCTCAGCTTTTGAAGGCTCTATGGGCCAACGCAAAACGCCCATGACAGCAGACCGCGTCCCGTACCCCGTCGGTTCCCATTCGGCATAGGTTAGAACCCGTTCAAAAGCAGCGGCGCGTTGCACAAGCCCCTCCCTAGTTTCGATGGGCTGGCTGATTTCGACACCGCTGAAGAGACGAACCGAAAAATACACGATGACCGCCGCCACGCCTATTGCGGTAGGTGTCCATCGGACAATTTTCCTAAGAAGCGGGCTTTTCCTGGATTCGCTGTCAATTCTGCCATGCAGCTCTTCGCGGATGAAGGCATATGTTTCAGCCCATTCCGGATGCATCTGCGCCACTGATGCAAGTTCTTCGGTGATCCCTTGTTTGAGGCGCTCCGGTTCTTCCCCGGCTTTCAAAGCATTATAGACAAACAGGTTCCTCGCCGAATTGAATGACACTCGAATCTCGGCCTGTGCCTTCAACTCTTCTGTCGTAAGAAACCCTTTGAATTGATCCAACTCCATGGCTGCGTTCATCAATGGTGCGTAATCTCTAGCCATCACATTCCCCTCACATCCGGAACACTCCAAAGCCCCGCTCTTCAACCGGCGCATTCAGCGTCGCCGCAAGCGCCAGCCCCAGCACATCCCGCGTCTGCGCCGGATCAATCACGCCATCATCCCACAGCCGCGCCGTCGCGTAGTACGGATTCCCCTCATCCTCATATTTCTGGCGCACCGGGGCCTTGAAGGCTTCGGCCTCCTCCGCCGTCCACTTCGCCGCATCGCGGTGTACCGTTGCCAGCACGCTCGCCGCCTGTTCACCGCCCATCACAGAGATGCGTGCATTGGGCCAGGTGAAGAGGAAGCGCGGTTGGTAGGCGCGGCCGCACATGCCGTAATTCCCGGCCCCGAACGACCCGCCGATCAGCACTGTCACCTTGGGCACGGTCGCAGTGGCGACTGCCGTTACCAGCTTCGCGCCATGCTTGGCGATGCCTTCCGCTTCATATTTGCCGCCGACCATGAAGCCTGAGATGTTCTGGAGGAAGAGCAGCGGCACACCGCGCTGCTGCGCCAGCTGGATGAAATGCGCGCCCTTCTGCGCGCTTTCGCTGAACAGCACGCCATTATTGGCGAGGATCGCGACCGGCATTCCCCAAACATGCGCGAAACCGCAGACGAGCGTGGTGCCATAATGCGCCTTGAACTCGTGAAACTCGGAGGCATCGACGATCCGGGCGATGACTTCACGCACATCATAGGGCGCGCGGACATCTTCGGGGATGATGCCGTAGAGCTCTTCCGCCTCATATTTAGGTGGGCGCGGCTCCCTCATCCCGCTCGAAGCAAACGGTGAATTTGTGTGACTCACAATATCGCGCACAATCGTCAGCGCATGTTCGTCATTCTCCGCGAGATGATCGACCACTCCGCTCTTCTTCGCGTGCAAATCGCCGCCACCCAGATCTTCGGCTGAAATCACTTCCCCCGTCGCGGCCTGCACCAAGGGTGGCCCGGCGAGGAAGATTGTGCCTTGACCCCGGACAATCACCGTCTCGTCGCTCATCGCGGGGACATAGGCCCCGCCCGCCGTGCAACTGCCCATCACGCTGGCAATCTGAGGGATGCCGCGCGCCGACATATTGGCCTGATTGTAGAAGAAACGCCCGAAATGGTCGCGGTCGGGGAAGACCTCCGCCTGATTGGGCAGGTTCGCGCCGCCTGAATCAACCAAATAGATGCACGGCAGGCGGTTTTCTTGCGCAATCTCCTGCGCGCGCAGGTGCTTCTTCACCGTCATGGGGAAATAGGTGCCCCCCTTCACCGTCGCATCATTGGCGAAGATCATGCACTGGCGGCCCGACACGCGGCCAATCGCGGTGATGATGCCCGCGCCGGGCACTTCGTCTCCATACATGCCGTTGGCCGCAAGCTGGCCAACCTCCAACAGGGGAGAACCCGGATCAAGCAACCGCTCGACACGCTCTCGCGGCAGCAGCTTGCCGCGCGCCACATGCCGCTCGCGCGATTTTTCATCGCCGCCCAGCGCCGCTTTGGCGACCTTGGCCCAAAGCTCATCCTTCAGCGCCCGGTTGTGCGCAACCCGCGCCTGCGTGGCGGGGTCTTCGGCGTTGTAGAGCGTGGAAAGAACGGGTGCGGTCATGGCCTGGCTTTCAGATGCTTGGCAAAGAAGGGGAGGACATGGGTTCGGACGCGCTCAGGCATCTTGTTGCCATGATCGCCGACATAAATCTCCCAGTCGTGCGCCACGCCCAATTTGGTCAGCGTGTCGTGGATCAATATGTCGTCGGGCTTCACAAAGTCGGTATCGCCGGTGTCGATGGCAATGCCCGCCATGGATTTGAGCGCGCCAACATAGCCCGCTGCCATTGCCGCCGGAGAATGGGCCGCCCATTGCGCGAGCACGAAGTCGTTGGGCTTGCCCTCGCTCGTCCCCATATCTGCAAAGAAGGGCGGCTTGCCGGGATTGGGAGACCAAGCCGCCGCCACCGCAAAATTGCCGCGCTCCATCCAGGGGGCGGCGAGCGCTTGTTCCACCGTCATGGTCTCGAACTTGGCATCAGCAAGGCTCGCGGGACGCGGGATCATGCAGCAGGGGTTCATCGCATAGAGCGCGCCGAATATATCGGGATGCTTCATGCCAAGCTTGAGCGTGCCATAGCCGCCCATCGAATGGCCAACGAGCCCGCGCGAGTCCTTGCGGGCCAAAGTGCGGTACTTCCCGTCCACCCAGCGGACGAGATCGACCGCGATGAAATCCTCGAAATTGCCGATAGTGGGCGAATTGGAATACATTGACCCGCCCCATTTGGTCATGGAGTCGGGCACGACCATGATCATCTCGACAGGAGCCCCCTTCACATCCTCGTCAAAGGGGATGCGCCCCATATAGCTGTCCGCCGTCGAATTATAGCCGTGCAGGAAATACACGACCGGGTAGCGCCGTTTCTTCGCTTTGTCGTAACTGGGCGGCAGGATGACATGAACAGTGCGGTCCGCACTGTTGCCCTCCAGATTGCCTTCCACGGCGACGCTGTGAACTTTGTGCAGTTCGACACGGGCCAGCGCCGGAGCCGCAAGGAACGCCGCCCAAGCGAGCCCGATGGTGACAATAGGCTTCATCATGCGCCTGCTCCTATCAATTCGCGCCCGATCAGCGTGCGTCGGATTTCGTTTGTTCGCGCACCGCCCAACGCAGCCTTGGCGACCTTGGCCCAAAGCTCATCCTTAAGCGCGCGGTTGTGCGCCGCGCGCGCCTGCGTGGCGGGGTCTTCGGGGTTATAGCTGGTGGGAAGAAAGGATGCTGTCATGCTAAAACCTCAGTCATGGGGCAGTTCCCTGATTTCAACAGTGCCGCCATTTTCATACACAGGGTTCCCAGCAAGAAACGATCTGGCCGCATCAAGATCAGCGGCGCGGACCCGAATAAACCCGGTGAAGTGCGGGCTGGCCGGGCCGGGCATTCCCGCTTTCCGGAAAGATTGACCTGCCCCTATGGCACTTCCGCCTTCAAAAGCGCCGCTGCGATGCAAGGTACCAAAATAGTTGTCCCACGCAGCGTCATCGGCCTCTGCCTGCGCGTCATCGTGCATGAAGAGGATAAAGTCAGTCATTCTCCCGCTCCGATCAATGTGAGCAAGCCCGCCAGCGTCAGCAAAGGCCAGCCGACATGCTTGCCGCGCGTCGCAATCGCGTCGAAAAGCCCCGCGATCAGCCACGCCACGCCCGTGATCTGCACCAGCGTAACCGGCGCGCCCGGCCAGGCCACCAGCGCCGCCGTCATGATCATCAGCACGCTTGTATAATGCCAGGCAAAGCGGACCAGCATCGCACGATAGCCCGCGAGTAGATCAATGTCGCGCGCGACCAGCGGTGCGATCAGGCGCTTCTCGCCCACAATTGAATGCGCGAGCGCAGTGAGAACCATCACCACGGCGGCGGCTTGAAGCAGGTTCATGCCCCCACTCCATCATTTCCAGTATTTGCTATGCTCATGACGGTCCCAACAATTGCGACGCCGAACAGCACTCCCACGGCCAAGGTCAAAAAGCCCAGATCAAAATTGCCCGGATTGCTGTTTTCGGGCTCGATGATCTTTCCGAAGAAACTTGGATAGAGCATTCCGACGTTGAAAGCCCAAGCTGCAACGAAGAAGGACTGCCGCTTTGGAGTGGGCTTTGCCATCAGGATTGCTCCTACAATCAAGGCTGCGCCCATGATCTGGTCGTCAAACCAGCTGTAAAAGGGACGGCCGATGCCCCAACTGCGTATAGCTTCGCCGATCATCAAAGTAAGCGCGAGCAGGATGGCCATGATCCGCAATTTCATCATGCTCCCGCTCCGATCAGCTCCCGCCCAATCAGCATCCGCCGGATTTCGTTCGTCCCCGCGCCAATGTCGAGCAGTTTGGCGTCGCGCAGGAAGCGTTCCACTGGCCAGTCCTTGGTATAGCCCGCGCCGCCGAGTGCCTGAACCGCTTCGCCTGCCGCGCGGAAGGCGTTCTCGCTCGCCAACAGGATTGCGCCCGCTGCGTCAAAGCGCGTCGTCTGACCCGCGTCGCACGCCTTGGCCACCGCGTAGACATATGCCCGGGCGGACTGCATCGCAACGTACATGTCTGCCACCTTGGCCTGTACCAACTGGAATGTGCCGATAGGTTTGCCGAACTGTCTCCGCTCCCGCACGAAAGGAATGACGGTATCAAGGCAAGCCTGAATGATCCCGGTTTGGATCCCCGACAGAACAACGCGTTCATAGTCGAGCCCGCTCATCAGCACACCGACCCCACCGTGGAGCGGACCCATGACATTCTCGTCAGGCACAAAACAATCTTCGAACACCAGCTCTGCTGTGGGCGAGCCGCGCATTCCCATTTTGTCGATCTTCTGGCCGATGTTGAAGCCCGGCATGTCCTTTTCAATCAGGAACGCCGTAATTCCGCGCGACCCACTATCTGGGGCGCTTTTTGCATAAACAACCAGCGTATCGGCATAGGTGGCGTTGGTGATCCAGAATTTGGTGCCATTGAGGCGCCAGCCGCCCGTGACCTGATCCGCCTTCAGTTTCATCGACACGACGTCCGAGCCCGCTCCAGCCTCAGACATCGCAAGACTGCCGACATGGTCGCCCGAAATCAACTTGGGCAGATATTTGGCCTTCTGATCGGGATTGCCCCAGCGGCGAATCTGGTTGACGCAAAGATTGGAATGCGCACCGTAAGACAAACCGATAGAGGCAGACACGCGGGAGATTTCCTCAACCGCAATCACATGATCCAGATAGCCAAGGCCCAGCCCGCCCAGGTCTTGCTCAACCGTGATCCCGTGCAGTCCCAGTTCGCCCATGGCTGGCCATAATTCACGCGGAAACCAGTCCTCGGCATCAATCTTTGCGGCCAACGGAGCAATTTTTTCGTCTGCAAAGCGGGCGGCGGAATCGCGGATCATCAGCGCAGTTTCGGTGAGCGCGAAATCAAATTCAGGGGTTGCTCCCATGGTGCAGGCCTCTCCAGCAAGCATTGTTCGTTCCCTTGCTACCACAACTTGCGGCGGCTAAAAAAATTGAAACTTCCGCAACGTTCACATAGAGAAAATCTATGATCAAGCGGGCGCATATCCACCAGTTCCTCGCGGTCGTCGAAACGGGAAGTTTCACGCAAGCCGCTCAGCGAATCCGTGTGACGCAGCCGACCTTGTCTTCAGGCATTGCGGATCTGGAGCGACTTGTTGGAACCCGGCTTTTCCTGCGGGACAGACGGCATGTGCGCCTGACCGAAGCGGGGGCACGCTTCCTGCCTATGGCCCGGGAATTGCAGCGTGGGTTTCGTGCGATCGACGCCTTTTCAGTCGTCCCGGACATTGACTGGCCGCAATTGAGGCTGGGATTGATCCGCACATTGGCGAGTCCGGTTGTGGATTTGATCCTGACCCGACTGGGTGCGGAATTCAGCATGGAAATTGTGGAAGGAACCGATTCGGAACTGCGCGCGGGGCTGGCGCAGGGACGGATCGATTTGATCGCAAGCTTGCTGCGCCCAAGGGAGGTCGGGGAGGGGATCATCCCACTTCTGTCCGAGCCCTATGTGCTTTTCGCTGCGACGCACAGCCCCCTTGCGGGTCGCAAGAGAGTCAAACCGGACGATCTGGCGTCGGAAATCATGATCGCCCGCCGCTCGTGCGAGGTTCTGGAGCAGACCAGTCGGTTTTTCACGCGGCATGGCGTGCGGCCGCGCTTTGCGTTGCGCAGCGACAATGAGGATTTGTGTATGCGCCTGGTGTCTTCAGGCATTGGCGTCACAACGGCCCCGTTATCGTTTGACCGGCCCGGCCTGAGTGCCGTGTCTGTTCAGGGCTATGACTTATCCCGCACAATTGGCTTTGTGCTGGACCCATCGTGGCGCAAAGGGCCATCTTCAGAAGTGGTTTTGCGCTGTGTTCATGCCATTGCGCATGAAGTGGCGCGCTTGGCCTTGCACGCCGAAGATCCTTCAATTTCAGGCCGTGTTGGAAAAAGAATTCGGCCATAGCCGAGTGGTCAAGGCATGACCCAATCCGCGCATGATTTGAAGTCAGGCCGCCGCACGGCCGACTATACAATCAGGGTTGGATTGTCTGATGTATAAATAACTTTACAGTGCAGAGTTATTTGTTATGTTTCTGGAATGAGCGAAATCGAATCAGCCCTGCATGATATTGCCAGGCTACGGGAGCAGCTGGCGGCGAGCAGCCGCTTTCAGGGGTTGGCACCGGGCATCGTTGCATTGGCCGGATGTTTTGCTTTCGCGCTCGGCGGATGGCAATATTTTGCGGATGAGAGCGACCTTCTGGTGTGGATCCTTCTCGCTGCCGTTTCTGCCCTGATGATCGGTTCAGAGGCCATTACGCGGGCACGCCGGCTGCATCGCTCCATGGCTGATCGGTTGATCGGGACCACGTTGAACCGCTTCCTTCCCACCGCGACTGCGGGGGCGATCCTGGGTCTTGTTGTGCTGTTGCGCCTGCCCGAACATAGCCGATTGCTTCCGGGTATCTGGCAGTTGCTGATGGGCGTCGGGATATGTGCCGTCCTCTCCAATCTGCCGCGGCAAATGTCCATTGCGGCGATCTTCTACTTCGGTGTGGGCACGCTTTCGCTGCTGCTGAGCGGAACGCAGGGGCCAGCAACCTCGGTTCTCATGTCACTCCCTTTTGGCTTGGGCCAATTGCTGGTCGCAACCATTCTTTATCGCGCATCATCGGAGACTTCGCATGGCTGATCGCTCCACGGCGCCGTTCGCCTTTGACGGGCTGGACCGCACGCTGCACGAGCGGGCGCGGCTCAGCATCATGACCTCGCTTGCGGATCACCCCAAGGGCTTGAGCTTCACCGAGCTACGCGATCTGTCCGGGCTGACAGACGGCAACCTCAGCCGCCACGTCCAGATTTTGGAAGAGGCTGGGATGGTGCGCGTGACCAAGGGGTTTGAAGGGCGGCGTCCTTTGACCACCTGCGCCCTGACCGACGAAGGTCGCGCCCGGTTTTCCGATTACCTTGGCGTGCTGGAACAGGTGCTGAGCAGCGCGCGCCGCAAGGGACTCGGTGCCATCGGCAATCTGAGAGAGACACTTGCATGAACAGTGTGACACCCTCGCCATCCTTGCGGAGCGTATTTTCGGTACGGATCGTTGGCACCCCTTTTTTGCCCTTATACTCTACGATGCAAAGTTATTTGCAGGGATTAAATTGGTCCATTTCCAAAGGCAGGCAGGGTCGGGTCCTGCTTGTATACGCGGCCCTGATTATCGTTTCCGCTATCGCGAATTGCGTCGTCTCCGGCACTTTCCCGAACACCGTTCTCCCCTTGGGCCTTACATTCCCAGGAGCCGGATTCCTGCCCGCAATAGCTGGTGACCAAGCTCAGTTGGCGTTCATTCTGTTCCTCGCCTCGCTCAGCCTGTTCGGGTTTGCCTTGCTGCTCTGGTTCGCAACCGGCAATGTTCTAGCACCCCCTCTTGTCTGGGTGGGGCTGGCATTTGGCGCAGACAACGTGCACCTGCTCGGCATGGCCGCCACTGACGCGGGGCACGGCATCTGGCCTTGGTTGATCGGGCCGATCGCGTTGATCGTTGCGACACTGGGCTGGCTGCGCGCGAAACCTGTGAAGACCGTTAAGTGCATCTATTCAGTGCCTTGTTTCGCAAGCCCAAGGCTGCCGTTCGAACCGATGTCCCATGACCACAGCAAGCGACTGCGCCTGCTGCTCGACCGGGCGTTGCAACCTGTCGAAACGTTCAACGGCTTCGAACGGCGCGATCAGTTCCAAACGGCGGCTCTGCGCTATCAGGTCAACTTCACGGCCTATGCACTCGCCTTTGTCCGCGAGCATCGTGCGCCCGCCGCCAAAGCCTCCTTTTTCGATGCGCAGGAACGACTGCTCCACAAGATCGGGGACAAACGTCTGTGGTCTTACTGGAGGCTGGAAAACGCATGGGGCAACATGCGGCTCGCGGCCGATCCGATCCCAAACCAGAACATCATGTATTCGGGTTTTACGGCCTTGCAGATGGCGCTCGGCGGGGGAGACGAACTTCACCTGCATTCAGCGAATGCTCCATCGCGCTCCTATAGCCTCAATGAGATCGCAGACCGGATCGCCCGGCAGTACCGCGCTGCCGCTTATGGGCTGCTCGATTGTGAACCGAACTGGATATACCCGCTCTGCAACCTCATCACGATGGCGGGCATCAAAGCGGCGGATGCCCGGCTTGGCTCGGATCGGTGGGAAGGCCTTGCGAAGCCGTTCCTCGATGCAGTGGTCAGAGAAGGTATGCGGGCTGATGGATCGTTCATCGCCTTTCGGTCGTCGCTCACCGGCTTCGCGCCGCCCGCGCCCGGTGGGATCGTGATGCAGGCATTTCCGTGCCTGTTTCTGAACGCGCTCTCCCCGGAACTGGCGCAGCAGCAGTGGCACAAAGTGCGTCAGCGGCTCGACCTTGGCTCTTGGCGACACCTGTTCTGGCCAGTCGATGTTGGCAATTACGGTTTCAGCCGGGCGTCCAGCTATGCCGCGACGGCCGCTGCCGCAGTGGAAATGGGCGACCGCGCGGTGGCGGACGAATGCCTGCGCCGTCTGGAAGAGGAATGCCCCTCCTGCGAGAACGAGGGCGTCATACATCGTGAAAACGCGTCGCTCTGGGCGCACGCATTGGAGCTGATGGCGCGCAGCAGCCGACGCGACGGATTGCGTGACCTTGTTTCGCGCCGACCGGAAACCTGTGGGCCGCACCTGGCTTCGGCCCCCTATCCCGATGCGTTGATCCTTCAAGCCGTCACGAAGAACCGAGGACTGGATCTGACTATTGAGCCGGGACGGCTGGACGCGCGCCCGCAACTCGAATTTGGCGGCCTGATGCCGGAACGGCACTACCGCACGGGGTTGACGGAACAGCCCTACCTGCGCGCCGATCGAGAGGGCCGCGCGATGCTGCGCGTGGCGCTGTCTGACCATAGGCGCATCACGCTTGATCCTATTGTTTGAGGAGCAATTCATGGTTTGCTGCACGATCATTGCCGCGCTGCTTGGCCTGCTGTTGCGGCCTGTCATGACGCTGCGGGGCAACCCGCTGGCGTGGCGACCGGGCATCACCAAGAGCGCGACGGTCGGCCAGCCCCTGCGCGCTGACGGGCGAATGCAGAGTTTCCGTCACGCCTTCAATGGCTGGCGCTTCCTTGTCCGCAACGAGCCGAACATGCGCATCCATCTGGCCTTGGCTTCATGCGTTTTCGGTCTGGCCATCTGGCTGCGGATCGACGCTGTAGACTGGCGCTGGTTGATGATGGCCGTTGCCATGGTGCTCGCTGCCGAAGCCTTGAACACGGCGGTCGAACAGGCGTGCAACGCCGTCAGCCGCAGCTACAATCCCGCGATCAAGGCCGCAAAGGATGTCGCGGCGGGCGCAGTGCTGATCGCCGCAATTGCGGCTGCTCTGATTGGAATGAGCGTGTTTCTGCCACACGCAAGAGTGGCGGATCAGGCCAACCTGACCCTTCACACCTCAATTTGCGGAGAGGCAAGATGAACCCTGCGTCACATGCCAAGCCGAAACTTGGCAGCGTACCGCTCAAGGTTTTTGGCACTTTTCTGGCGTTTCTGATCGGTGCCGTTCTGATCCTTGCGATCTTCGGACTGGGAAGCTGTCAATTGCTCGAATGGTCTGCGCAAAGCCGTATGCGCGGGGCGCTGCCGACCCAACTCGAGGCGGGTTCGTTCGTTTACTACAAGAGCTGCGACCCGATTTTTGGAGGTTATGCCTTTGCCATTCAAATGTCGCGAGAGGCTGCGACCCCACTCCAGCGTGAGGGGCTTGCATTTCTCTCGATGCCAGCAAGCCCTTCGAAAACCAAAACACAGATCAAGTGGACGCCTTCAGAGACAAGCAGATGGGACTATGACGGTGGAACGCTTGGCATGTATTGTTATGATCACAACAAACATGATGGTCAGTCTGTGGTGCGGCAAATGTTTCGAAAAGGTGGATATTACGCAACGATTGGCGGCACGACCTATTACATCATCCCGAGCATGAATCTGATCGTCGGCGGCGCGGCGCCGGGGCACTGACATGCGCATTCTTCTAATCAACGTCCCGCACCCTGCGATCGGCAGCCGGATACCGGACGATCATCTGCCGCCGCTGGGTCTGCTCTGCGTCGGTGGGCCTTTGCTTGATGATGGCCATGACGTCCGGCTGGTCGATGGGGAATTCGGTCCAATGACGGTTGCCCAGCTGGTCGCCGAAGCCGTCGGGTTCGCGCCCCACGCGGTTCTGTTCGGCCATTCCGGTTCATCGTCAGGCCACCCGGTCATCAGCAAAGTCGCACAGGCCGTACGGGAGCAGTTACCGGACGCACACATCATTTATGGCGGCGTGCATCCGACCTATTTCTGGCGCGAGATACTGGAGACGGAACCATGGGTTGATGCCATCGTGCGCGGCGAGGGCGAGGAAACAGCGCGGGTGCTGGTCCGTGCTCTGGAGGAAAGCACGCAGCTCGACACCATCCCCGGAATCGCCTTCCGCCGCGAGGGCGCTCCCGTTGCCACGCCTGCAGCACAAATGATCCGCAACCTGGACGAGTACCGGGTAGGCTGGGAGCTGATCGACCACTCCCGGTACAGCTATTGGGGAGGCAAGCGTGCGGTGGTGATCCAGTTTTCGCGCGGGTGCCCGCACCTGTGCACCTATTGCGGCCAGCGCGGTTTCTGGACGCGGTGGCGACATCGTGACCCTGTCAAGCTGGCGAAAGAAATCGCCTGGCTCCACCGCGAACATGGGGTCGAGGTCTTCAACTTCGCTGACGAGAACCCTTCGGCTGGGCGCAAGGCGTGGAAGGCTTTCCTGGAAGCGTTGATTGCGGAACAGGTAGACGTCACGCTCGTCGGCTCTACCCGCGCTGATGACATTGTGCGCGACGCCGAATTCCTGCACCTCTACAAACAGGCCGGGTTTGAGCGGCTCCTGATGGGCACCGAGGATGTGGACGAGGCCACTCTCAAACTGGTGCGCAAGGGCAGCGCAACCAGCACCGACCGCGAAGCGATCCGGTTGTTGCGTCAGCACAACATCCTGTCGATGGCGACATGGGTCGCGGGCTTTGTCGATCAGACGGACCGCGACATGGTCCACGCCCTGCGCCGCTTGATCGCCTATGATCCAGACCAGATTCAGGCACTCTACGTCACGCCGCACCGCTGGACGCCCTATTACCGTGAGGCAGAGGATCGCGAAGTCGTACAGACCGACCGGACGAAGTGGGACTATAAGCATCAGGTGCTGGGTATGGTGAAAATGCCGCCATGGCGCCTGTTTATCTGGGTGAAGTTTATCGAGATGGCGATGCAGACCCGCCCCCGTGCGCTGAGGCGGCTGCTGTGGAACCCGGAACGGAAAATCCGGCACGCCATCCGCTGGTATTACAGGATGGGACGGCGGGTCTGGATTCATGAGATGCTTGGATTTTTCCTCCGAGACCGAACTATGAAATCGGGACTATCGGTGGAGACGTTCTCAGGAAAAGTGCAGGATTACGAAGAAGAGGCGTTGGCCACCAGCTCTCGTGAATGATCGGATGATGGTGGTGGAATATTCATGATCGTTTGAAGATATTTCAATGATCCTGACCATATGATCTGCGACGAACTCAGTTTCTTCGCCACATTCATGGCCATGTCAGTGTGATAATCGGCTGTTCGGCCGGGCCTCATGGAAATCGTCCGAACGATCAGTCCGAGAGACTTTCCAGCGCGTCCAGTCGCGCGCCCCAGCGAGTTCGGGCGGAGATGCCGCGCACTCTACCATGCGGGTCCCACTCAAATTCCACCGGATTGCTAACGGCACATCCTGCCTGTCGGGCCTTTCGTGCAAACCCGGCAACATCGCTAACCGGAAAGCACAGCGCCGCCCAGCCGCGACCGGGCACGTCTGCCGCAGAAAAATCATGACCGCCGCAATCAAAGGCGATGATCTCGGTCGAGCCCTGCATCTGTCCTTGCGACTGATAAATGCCGATCCGTGCCGTCACACCGGGCGCAAGGCCGAGCGGCAGGCCCATGCAATTCTTGCCATCCTCATGCACCTGCACGCTTTCCTGCACCGGTTTCCACCCCAAGGCGTCGCAATAGAGCGCGCGCGCCGCGTCGAAATCGGGCACCACCTGAGTCGAGTTGAACACCCATGACGCATTACCGCCAATCGCCTCATAGCCCGCAAGCGGTGGGGCGACGCGCTGCATCAAGGCAATGGCCAGGCCATCGGCGTTGTTCTCCACCACTTCGCGGACCGAAAGTGGGCCGAAATCCCAATCGACGATGGGGGCAGGGGAGAGGAAGCCGCTCAGGCCCATCGCCTGATGCAACGGCTCGATGTTCTGCAAGGCGCGGATATTGATGTCGAAAATCCCGCCCGTATCCCAGGCCTGCCCGCCATCGCGCATCCGGGGTGCGGGTGCGCCGTCAAGCTGGATCAGGCGGATATGGCCGCGCTGTGAATCCGGGTGGCCGATGAGCGTTTCGCGGGCCATGCGTCCGGAAAGGCCCCACAAGGCGAGAGCCCCGTCTGGAACCGCGCCGCTGTGCCGCACCTCAAAGCCCAGGGCGGTGCAGAGGTTGCGCGCGCTGGCGTCCAAGTCGGCAACGATGCCGACAACTTCCTGAAATCCGTTGTTCAAAGCGTCCATTGGTCCATCCTTGCACAGTGTGTGCCTGTCAGAGAGGCAACGCGCGGACTCTCCGCAAGGTGGACAATGGTGAGACAAGGTTCCGCGTAAATCCCGCTGTGCCTATGCCGTGTCGATGATCCTTCCCACCATTACGCGCGGCTATACGCAGTGCCGCTATGGCCAGATGCATTATCGCGCCGCTGGCCCGGTGGATGCGGCGTTGCCGACCCTGATCCTGCTCCACCAGAACCCGGCTTCATCTTATGAATATGAGCCGCTGATCGCCGTGATGGCGACGGATCGGCGGGTGGTTGCGTTCGATACGCCGGGCTATGGCATGTCAGACGCGCCGCCCGCGCCGCCCGGAGTGGCAGCCTATGCCGAGAGTTTCGGCGATGCGCTCGATGCGATGGGCATGAAAGGGCCGGTGGATGTCTATGGGTTCCACACCGGCACGCTGCTGTGCATCGAGCTGGCACTCTTGCGGCCTGATCTGGTGCGCAATGTCGCACTGACCGGTATCCCCATGTTTCCGCCCGAAGAGAGGGCTGCGCAGCTTCAGGCCGCGCTTGATCAGCCAGAGCCTGATGAAGAGGGTGAGGTTGTGCGGGCGCTTCATGACAAATTCTGGAGCTATGTCGTGCGCAACCGCGATCCGCGTGTTCCGCTCGACAAGGCCGTGCGCAATTTTGCGGACAAGGCGCGTGTGCTTCACCGCTTCACATGGGCCTATCAGGGTGTCTGGTCCTATGATTATGACCGGTTGAAAGGCATGGCCAAGCCTGCGCTGTTGATCCAGCCCGCCGAGGATCTGGCGAACGTTTCAATCGAGGCAGCATCGCTGATGCCGAATTGCGCCGTGCGCGAACTGCCTGACCTGCGCGATGATATTTTTGATGTCGCGCCAGAGCGGATTGCGGCGAAGTTGCGCGCCTTTCTGGGTTAGGCGCTTACGCAGTCTTGTCCCACAGCGGCGCCAGCAGCTTGGCCGGATCATCCAGAAAGCCGGGTCTGCGCGCCTTGGTCGCTTCGATCCATGCGGGCGGGAAGGTGTCGAGCGTCGTGTTCTGCTTGCCCATGCCCGATGCCGTCATATGGCCGGGATGGTCGCCCATCTCCAACCAAGGCCGCCACGAACAAACATTGGTGAAGCCAACATCGCTCGTCACCCGTTTCGCACCCTTGGCAGACAGAGCGCGGGCATCGGCGCGCAAGATATTGCTTTCTGAATAGCGGAAGGGCCGGGGCGTGCCCGGAATGGTGAAGGCGCTGCTGGACCGCTCAGTCATCCACACATCCTTGCCGCGCGCTTCGATGGGGAGCACTTCATGCTTCATCTCCAGCCCCGGCACAGTGCGGCCCAGCGTCAGCGACAGGTCCCGCCCGATGGTGTAGCTGGAGGGCGACAGGCCCCCTTCGGGCACCTTCACGGTCTTGCCCGTCCAGGGATTGCGAAATTCATCGAGCACGGCCCCGGTCTCAGTGTCGGTGAACCAGGCGATTTCCGCGCTCACTGCTGCAAGGCTGCCATCCGGCTTTGGCCGGTAGCGCGCAAAGACGGCGGCAACCACGCCGAACAGCGGCTCCATCCTGTCCTCAACAACCGCATAATAGCGCGCCTTCATCCAGCTGGAACACAGCTGCTCATCCAGCGCAGCCCGCATCAGTGAAAAAGAGCGGAGCCGTCCCGCCGGGCTGGCTAGATCAAGACTCGGAGATTGCCGCGCCATAGCCATGGATGGGGCCAACAGGGCACCAGCGGCGAGTCCTGCGAATGTGCTGCGCCTGTCCATCAACATGTCATGCTCCTCGATCGTGGCGGTCCATGCTTCCTTGATGCCAGAGAATGAGCCATGCTGCGATCCAGTCTATCCGGTGGACGGACAGGCAGGCGGGGCGAATGGCGTGAAGGCGTGCGGGCGGCTTCACGGTGCAGTCTGGCAGACACAGAAGGGCGGCATGGCAGATACAGCGACTCTCATCGATCAGTTGAAGGCAGCCGTCGGCGCGAAGGGCGTGATCGACGGAGCCGATGCGCTCGCCTATTTCGCAAACGATGTCTATCGCACCGGCGGCACGCCGCTGGCCGTCATCCGCCCGGCAGATGTGCCTGCACTGCAAGTCGCCGTGAAGGCCTGCGCGGCCGCAGGCGTGGCGATGATCCCGCGCGGCGGCGGGGCGTCCTACACTGATGGCTATATCCGGCCCGAAGGCGGGCATGTTCTGATTGATACCGGCGCGTTCGACAGCATCGTGATTGACGAAGCCAATGCGGTGGTGACAGTCGGGGCAGGTGTCACATGGGCCGCTCTCAAGACGGCACTGGACGCAAAGAGCCTGCGGACGCCTTTCTGGGGGCCGTTTTCAGGCATCGCGGCGACGGTCGGTGGAAGTCTGAGCCAGAATAGCGTCAGCCACGGTACGGCAGCGCACGGCATTTCGGCGCAATCGGTGCTGGGCATGGATGTGGTGCTGGCCAATGGCGAGCTGCTCTCGACCAGTGCCTCATCGGCTACGCGCCATTATGGCCCCGATCTGACCGGGCTTTTTACGGGTGATTGCGGCGTGTTCGGCATCAAGGTGGCCGCGCGGCTGCCGCTCATCACGCTGCGGCCCTTTTTCGAGACGCTGAGCTTTGCCTTTGATGATTTTGCATCCTGCCATGCCGGCGCGCGCGCGGCGCAGCTGGCGCGGATCGAGGACTCGCAGTTCGGGCTCGATCTTGCGTTATCGCAGGGTCAGATCGGGCGGCAGGAAGGCGTGGGCGCGCGGCTGGCGATTGCCGCGCAGGTGCTCGCCAAGGCCCCGAACAAGCTGAAGGGCATTGCGCAATTGATGAAGATGGCGATGGCGGGCGAAAATCCGATGCGCGCCGGGGCCTATATGGCGCATTTCATCGTTGATGGCGCGGACGCCGAGGAAGCCAGCCACAAGGCGCGACAGTTGCGCCTGTTGATGGCCCCGCATGGTCGTGAGATTGCCAATTCGATCCCGACCTTCGTCCGCTCCGTGCCGTTTGCGCCCTTGTTCAACATTTTAGGGCCGGGCGGCGAGCGCTGGGTGCCGATCCACGGCGTGTTCGCGCATGATCAGGTCGTGCCTTTCGACACCGCGTTCAAGGCGCTGATCGCATCGCGCAAGGCCGATCTGGACCGGCTGGGCATCTGGACGGGGACGATGTTCTCGCCCGTCGGGTCAACCGGATTCCTTTATGAGATTGCGCTCTACTGGCCCGATGCACGCACGGCCTATCACTTGCAAACGCTGGACGGTGAGCATGTGCAGAGCTTGCCCGACTTCCCGGCCAATCCGGAAGCGCGCGCCGCTGCCAATGATCTGAAGGAAGCGATTGTCGCGTTGATGCAGGATTATCGCGCGGGCCATTTCCAGCTGGGCCGCGCCTACCCCTATCAACCGCGCCTGTCCGCACCCGCCAAGGCGCTGCTCGGCGCGATCAAGCGCGAACTTGATCCCAAGGGGTTGATGAACCCCGGCGCGCTGGGGCTGTAGAACGCTTCGTGCTCCGGCCTTGAGCCGGAGCCCAACGGCGTTGCGAACCCGGATTTGCTTCACCCAGCCGCCGTTCGTGCTGAGCTTGTCGGGGCCGTAGGCGTTGCGAAGCAACAACCACTGCCCTTCTCTCCGCTGGCTGCGCAAGAAGGGGGCAGTCCTTCGACAGGCTCAGGACGAGCGGTGTTTGGCACAGGTCAATCTTGACGCGACAGGCGCGCGGCCTATTTCGCGCCAGGCGGCACCGGCGGGGTCCAGCCCGGCGGCACAGGCGCCGGTTTCTGCGTTTTGATGTAATTCTCAAGGCTGGAGAGCGAGGGTCCGTAATCCTCCTTGGGCGCTTCCAGAAAGCCCGGATTGATCGCCTTGGCGGCGGCAATCATGTCTGCCGGGAGCCCGGCCAGACCATTGGTCATCGTGCCGAAGCTCGCGAAATAGTTGATGAAGCCGGGAGCCTGCCCCATCAGCATCCATGGCAGCCAGGGTGTAATGCGCGACCAGCTGCCAGTGACAGGAAGCGCGGTCAGGCGCGGATTTTCTACATCCTTGCGCTTCACGAAGAACAGGAAATGTTCGGACACGCGGTTCATCGTTCCGGCGGCTTCGCGGGGCCATTTGTCGGGCTGCAACGCGGCGGGGTAGAACAGGTCAATCCCGGTTTCGAGGATCAGCGTGCCATCCGGGCCATCGGTCCAGTTGAGCAGGAACGGTTCCGGCTTGCGCGTTTCCTTGTTGAGCCCGCCATAGCTGGGGGGCTGCGGCTTGGTATCGCGAATGTCATAATTGTAAGGATCATTGGCGATCGGAACGACCTTCACATCCTCATTGGTGTAAGGGTTGTGCCAAGTCTCCATGATCTTTCCGGTTTCAATGTCGCGGTAAAACACCATTTCCTTGAGCAGACGGCGGAAATTGCCATCGGGCAGGCGGATCGTACGGACGACGCTGAACCCGTCCATGATGAAGAGCGGGCGAACCTTTTCATGGTCGCGCACGCCGTAAACCTTGCCGTTGATGCGGCTGACCTTTTGTTTTGACACATCCAGCTCGCCATCCATGCGGGCATAGGTGTCACGGTTCCAGATCGGATTCTTGAAATCGATCTTTGTGACAAAATTGGGATTTGATGAGCGCGCGCCCTGCGCCAAGGCCGGAATGGTCGCCGCGCCAATTGCCACGGCCCCGAGGCCTAGGCTTTCGCGCCGGCTGAGCTTTGCATTGTCCATAAGTCAATCTCCAAGTCGTGGCGCACCCGCCACATCGGCTGCTTATGTGCCGTGCGTCGCTTGCATTGGGGCAGGCGCGTGGGCCATGCTGTCCGCCAAGCGGATAGCGCGATACGCCTGACCTTGCCCTTTGCTGCGACACTCCGCAAGAAAGGGGAAGTGGTATCCTTCATCCGGAGACGGCCTACATGCTCAACACGTTCCAGCAAGCTCCCCATCCGATGCTGCCCAAGGCCAGCCATGATGAGGCCGCGCGGCAGGAGTTTACCAAAAGCTTCAAGGGATTCATCCAGAGCACGCTGCTCCCCGGATTGACGCCGGTCTATACCGCGCGGGTCAGCAAGGCCTTTGAGCGTGAGACGGGGCGCACACCGCAGGGTCGGCGCGATATCCGGCAGGGCATGGTGAAGGATCTCTATTTCCAGCACTATGCTGCGATGAACCGCGTGGCGCAGGAATTGCTGTGGGAATCGGTGGTGGTTTCGGTTGACCGCCAGCTACCAGAACTGAACGCACGGGCGCAGGAATTGGCCGCATCAACGCAGGCAAAGCTGGACATTCCAGAAGGCTTTTCTCCGCCGCGCTACGTTACGGCGCTGGACATTCACTGTATGCCGGGTGGCTATTGCAGTGAAATTGAGCCGCAGGATATTTCTGTCGGTGCGCTTTATGATCGCGGCGTCTATCTCTACTCCATGGGTTATACCGGGCCGGACAATGACGATATGGGCCGCTCGGTCTGCAATTATCTCAAGCGGCACATGCCCGATTTCAAGCCGCGCCGCATTCTCGATATGGGCTGCACCGTTGGCCATTCGACGCTCCCTTACAAGGAGCTGTTCCCGGACGCGGAGGTGTGGGGTATCGATGTAGGTGGACCGGTGGTGCGTTATGCCCATGCGCGGGCGGCTGGCATGGGGCTGGAAGTCAACTTCGCGCAGATGAATGCGGAGGAAACGAGCTTCCCCGACGATCATTTCGATCTGGTCGTCAGCCACATCCTGCTCCACGAAACCAGCGGCAAAGCGATGCCGCGCGTCTTTGCAGAGGCCCACCGCGTGCTCGCCCCCGGTGGGTTGATGATCCATGCGGACTTGCCGCCCTTTGACCTGATGGACCCCTTCACCCAGTTCATTCTGGACAATGAAACCTGGTATAACAACGAACCCTTCTGGGGCGCGATGCGCGAGATGGATCAGTTTGCGCTTGCTGAAAAGGCCGGGTTTGACCGCGCCGCCGCCCGGTTCGACACGGCCCCGATGGCTGTGATGGAGTTTGCAGGCGGCCATGATGGTTACAGCCAGAGCGCTGCCGAAGGTGTCGCAGAGCGGGAATTCACGGCTGGCGAATTTGCGCCCGGTGGCGGCTGGGAAGTGTTCATAGCCCGCAAGGCAGAAGAAAAGGCATTGGCAGCATGACCGACGACACCCGTCCGCACATGATCCGCGACGCGCGCGGCAAACGCCCGGATTTCTATCCGACCGAAGGGCTGGATCATGCCATGTCGATGATCATGGTGCTCGCCAATGAATTGTCGGTGCTGCACGATCGTCTTGATTCCGCCGAACGCGTAGCCAAGGCGCAAGGCATGGATCTGGCGGCAGGTATCGAGGCGCTTGTACTCGATCAGGATGCGCTCGAAGCCCGCGAGGCGTGGCGGCAGGATTTCCTCGCGCGCCTGTTCTACCTCGCCCGCAAGGATGCCAGCGAAGCGGCACAGGCCGAGACCGATGACGACTTCCGGAGCACAATCGAGGACATCGCCGTCAATTGATGGCGACTATTTGCGCAGCAGCCTGACGGGCAGGGCGTCGCTCGCCAGCGCGTCGAGGCGGTCTCTGGCGCGCTTTTCCCCGCGACCAAATGCATCAAGGAAGAGCGTGGACATCCGGTTGGCTTCGGCAAGGCGCTCGGTTTGCTTGGGGCCGGGCCGGTCATAGCGACAGATCGCGCCGCCAAAATAATGGTCCACGCCCTCAAGAATGAGCGCGTAGCGATGGCCGCCCGGTGCCGCAGCCTTGTAGGGCACGAGATGCCCCGCCCATCCATCATCGCCGGTCATGCCAGGCACGATGTCAGCCGTGCCGGTCTGGATGAAAGCAGGCACGCTCACCCCGCCATAGCCCTGTTCGGTCATCAGCACCGGGATTGGCGCGGGCGGAGAAAAGGCGATGACCGCGCTCACATTCGGGTCCGCCAGCGCGCCGCCCATCCCTTGCGGCGGAATAGCCTGAGCCCCACCCAGCGTCAGCGCGACCAGCCCGCCATAGCTATGCCCTGCCGCGATCCGGCGTTGACGTCCCAGATGCGCGGACAGCGCGCGCATATCTTCCAGCCGGGCCTTCCAGCTGGCGAGTCCAGCAAAACGCGCGGTATCGGGATGTTCGAGCGAGTCGACATGGAGCGGCGCGAGGATGCGGTATCCGGCCTGTGTCCATGCCGTGAAGATGGCCTCATAGAAGCGGGGCGAAGAGGCTGCGCCGTGCGAAAAGAGGATGACCCCCTTGGCGCGACCTGATGGCACCCATTCGGACACCGCAATCGCTCGCCCGTCCGGTGCATGAAGCGTGAAGCCGCTTCCCGCTTTGGCACGGGCGGTCAGAGCATAGCCCAGCGCAAGGCCAAGGCCACCCGCGATCACAGCACGACGCGAAAGGCCGTGCCGCGCACTCATGACGGCTTTTTCAGATAGGCAATCAGCGCCTTCCGGTCGTCCGGATTGGGCAGTCCGGCAAACACCATCGACGTGCCCGGCACAACGCTGCTTGGCCGCTGGAGCCATTTGTCCAGCGTCGCCTCAGTCCAGGTGAGATTGGCCTTCTTCATAGCGGGACTATAGTTGAACTTGGCCACTGACAGCGACTTGCGCCCGACAACGCCTTGCAGGTGCGGCCCCATCTTCGCAGGAGCCTGTGCCGATACTGCGTGACATGCGGTGCATTTGAGAAACAGCAGCTTGCCCCGGGCCGCGTCTGTGGCCGGAGCCGCACTGGCCGGGCGTGACGGTATTGATGCCGTTAGAAGGACCATGCCAACCAGAGCAACGGGGAGTGCAAGCAAACGCATAATATTCAGCTTTCCAGATCAGATGGAGCCAGTGACTTGGGCCATCCTTTGCATGGGCCAGCGAAGGACGGACCGCGCACTGGCGGCCTGTTCACCTGTCGGGGAGAGGCGCTGAGCAGAAGCTGAACGGGCCGTACCACAAAGGATCATGCGGTTTGGGGCAGGCGATAACGGCTGAAGATCGCCAAACTCACCAACTGGGTTCCGACCGGGATCAGGCTGTAGAGCAGGACGATGCCGGTAATGGCTGTCTGCGTTTGCGTGACGGGCGCACCGGTGGAGGACACAAAGCCAAAGGCACTCATCACCACGCCGCCCACCAGCGGCCCGAGAGCGAATGCCAATTTTTCCGCGGCCGTGAAGACGCCGGCAAACACCCCTTCATGCGCCACACCGCTCTGGGAGCGTTCATAGTCGATGGTATCCGTCACCATCGACAAAGACAGCATGATGAAGCCCGAATTGACGATGCCGATAATGATCCCGCGCACCAGAATCAGCACATGCTGCGTTCCCAGCGCGCCAATGCCGGGCACAGTCATCAGAACGTCAGTTGCCGGGCCGATGAAAAACCAGCTGGCCGTGACTGCGGCCCAGATCAGTGAGCCTGCAACATAGCAGCGCTCCTTGCCATAGCGACGCGACAGCGCCAGCCAGACGGGTTGCGATGCAATTCCGGCGATCGACATCAGCAGAACGAAAGGAAAGATGATCCACACCGCCTGAACGACGTAGAAATAGATGAAGCCGATCACGGTATAGCCTGAGGCCTGCCCGACGCTCTGAACAAAGCAGGTTGCCAGCAGGATCATGAAGGGCCGGTTGTTGCGCACTGTGGCCAGATGCGACAGCAGCGAGCCTTGAGCGGGTTCAGAGGCGATCAGACTGGCGCGGGCAAGTCCCAAGGCCGTCACCAGCATCGAAACGAGGCAGACCATACCGAGCACCAGCCCCATGCCCCGCCAGCCCACAGCGCCACCGCCCATTGCTTCGATCAGGGGCTGAGCGACGCCTACGCCAATCAGCACGCCGATTGTTGTGAAAACCATCCGGAACGTCATGATGCGCGTCCGCTGATGCGGGTCGGGAGACAGCTCGCTGGCGATGGCCAGGTAGGGCACGGAGAAGACGGAAAAGGCCGTTGAACCAAGGAAGAAGAGGATGCACAGGATCACTGCGGCTTGCATAGGGCTGGCGTAGCTGGCGTTTGCAAACAGGGCGAAGAAGGCCAGACTGGTAAAGACGGCGCCAGCGATCAGAAATGGAATCCGCCCGAAGCGGGGCTTGAGCCTGTCTGACCAAGCCCCAACCATCGGATCACAGATGATCAGCCACAGTTTCGGGATCAGCACGACAAAGCCCGATTGCCAGGCTGGCACCCCCAGCATGGTTGTCATGAACAGCGGCAGAAGGACTGCTGGTGTGTCGCGGAAGATTTGGGCACCGAGTTGCCCGGCTCCATAGGCCATGGCGATTGGCGTGGGCACAGGCCCGCTTGATTCTGCTGTCACTCTGTCCTCCGCTGCCCACCGAGCTTATCATCATGTTTATCATCGCAGACAATGACATTGCCTGCGATGATCATGACCCACGGATCATCCGGCTGACCGACTGTCGAATAGTCCGTGAAAGGGCTCATCGCCTCGGCTAGGGCGGATTTGACCGGTTCGAACCGTGGATGTCTGTGGGGCGGAAGCCCAATATCGGGAACGCGCCTTGCTCCCAAAGAGGCGGCTGGTTATCCGCCAACCGGATAGCGGCTTCCTATGTCGTTGCGATTGCCATGGCCATAACGCTCTTTTCTGGAGTGTCAGGGACAATACAGGATAAAATGGTCATGAGGAAATCTGTCGTTAGCGCCGCGCTGTGGTGCCTTGCCGTTGGCTTGGCCGCCACACCGCAGGCTTTGCTCGCGCAATCCGCTCCGGAAGACGAGGCGGCTGAAGAAGGGGATATTGTTGTTACCGCGCGCAAGCGCGAAGAAGATATTCAGACCGTGCCGATTGCGATTTCTGCCTATAGCGCAGAAACACTGGCCAAGCAGAATATCAGCAATTTCAATGATCTGAGCAACTCCACGCCGGGCATCAACGTGACCAGCATTTCAGGCGGCACCACGCAGCAGATCTTCATTCGTGGCCTCGCGCCTGCCAACACGACGACCGATCTCAACGTCGAAGCGAACGTCGGCACCTTCATCGACGGGATCTACCAGTCGAGCCGCAACACGCTTGATATGATTTCCGTGCTTGATGTTGGCCAGATCGAAATCGCCAAGGGTCCGCAGAGCGCGCTGTTCGGGCGCTCCACCTTTGCGGGTGCGATGAGCATCCAGACGCGGGCTCCGTCGCGGGACTTGAGCGGCAGCCTCTCGGCAACGGTCGGGCAAGACAAGGATATGCGCATCAAGGGTACGATTTCCGGCCCGATCAGCGAGACGCTCTCCGTCCGTGTTGCCGCAGGCTATCTGACCTATGATGGCTGGGCCAAGAACCTCGCCAATCCCAAGGACAATCTGGGCGGAACCGAAAAATACGCTGTCAACGCGTCATTGCTGTGGGAGCCGAGCCCCAATTTCAAGGCGCGGCTGTCGGGCTTTCTCACGCATTCCGAAACTGAGCTGACTCCGGTCTCGTTGCTTCCGATCCAGTCTTTCAACTGCGGAACGACGAGCGCAGCGGCTGTGACGGCGGGCTTCAAGCAACTCTATTGCGGTGAGCTCAAGGCGTCCAAGGTCAGCAACATTACCGCCGACGCTCCGGACACCTTGGCCCGTTCGCGCCAAGTCGCGCTGGAAATGGAAGGCCGTTTGGCTGGTGTGCGTGTCGTTAGTGTCACGGGTTACACCACAGCCAACAATCGATCCTACAATGATTATGGCGGCTCGGCCGATGGCGTGTTGTTCGGTGTTTGCACCTTGGGTTCGGCCTGTTCTCCGTCCGGTGCCTATACCCGCCTGACGCGAGCCCGGCTGATTTCTTCGGGCCGTGAGCGCGTGAAAACCTTCAGTCAGGAACTGCGCCTCCAGTCTGATAATGAATCGCCCTTCCAGTGGATTTTCGGCGCGAACTATTTCGATCAGCGTATTCCGCTGGCGTCCACGGCCATTGGTGTTGATAGAGGTAATCTGGCCGCGAATGAGCGGCTCGTGCAGGTGACGCAAATCGGAACCGTGCCCGCGACGGGTGTTGGTGCCTATGAATTCACCGGCAACCCCTTCCTCACCAGCAACGCAACGCAGGTTCAGGTAGCATCCAGCTGGACGCGCGCGAGCACCAAGACCTTCTCCATCTTCGGTTCGCTCGGCTATCAGTTCGGCAATCTGCGGGTGACGGCAGAAGGCCGGTACAACGTCGATCGCAAGCGGGCGCAGGTTTTCTCTGTGAGCAACCTTGCGAGCGCACCGGGCGTCAACGTGGTCTTGAATGGCACGCAAATTCCGGCAGCAGGGGCCTTCCCGGTGACGGGGCCGCTGTTTGCCAAGACGTTCAACAGCTTTGCACCGCGGTTCACGCTCGATTTCAAGGCGAGTGACGATATCTTCCTCTACGCCTCGGCAGCCAAGGGTGTCCGTGCGGGTGGTTTCAACACGACCAATGCTGTCAGCGCCACTGGCATTCTGGCCAGCGAAGTTCCGTATCAGGAAGAAAACAACTGGACCTATGAAGCCGGCGTCAAGAGCCAGTGGATGGACAAGCGCATCACACTGAATGCCTCCTACTTCCATGTGGACTGGTCAGGTGCGCAGATTTCTGCGTTCACGGACAACCCGACTGCGGTCAATCCGGCGCGCATCGTGCGCAATGTCGGCGGCATCAAGACGGATGGCGTCGAAGTCATGGCTGAGTTCAACCCGGTGGATGCCTTCAGCTTTGGCGGCAGCATGATCTATTCGGATGTGAGCTTTGGCCCTGGCACCTATGATGGCAGCACCACCACGCAATGCGTGGTCGGGGCGGGCGCCACCGCCACCGCCGCGCCGGGCTGTCCGTCGGTTATCGTGGTCACCACGGCAAGCGGTGCCATTCGTGCCGTGCCGACGCTTGAAGGCAAGCGCCCGCAGCGTTCGATCAAGTCTCAGTGGAACCTTCATGCGTCTGCCGAACTGCCGTTGAACGACGATTGGAAGGTGTCGGCCCGCGTGGACGTCAACCATGTTGGCCCATCGTTCAACAACCTGCTCAACACCGTTTCCTTCGGCAAGCGGACGCTCACCAACTTCCGTCTGGGCTTTGGCAACGATCGTTATTCGCTCTCGATCTGGGGCAACAACATCTTTGACAAGACCTATGTCTCGAACGCGATCAACCAGCCGCGTGCGGGCGTACCGTTCGCCTTCTCCGTTCCGGAAATCTATCTGGGTGAAGGACGGCGTCTGGGCGTGACCGGAACTGTGAAGTTCTGATCGGCCTGATCTGATCTAAGGGGGAAGAGGGGGCCTTGTGCCCCCTCTTTTCGTTTGCGCTTGTCAGGCGGGCTTCTGCACCGCGCACCGGATATAGAACCAGCCCAGATTGAGGCCGAAATTGTCGCTGTCATCCTCGGCATAGGCGTAGGCGATGGGCACGGGGTTGCCCTTCTCATGCAGGCGGAACAGCGGATGTTCCCGCGTTGGCGCGATGGAGAAGGCGCGGGTGTGGATGGTGAACTGCAAGGTTCGGCCGTCCATCCACGGGATGTCTGCCGTGCCGCCCTGATCGTGCAGGCTGATCTTCTGGATGAAGCGCGAATTGGCCATCTCGCCCTTCTCGTCCCCAAACACATCGCAGGAGAATTGGCGGGCTCGCGTGGCCTGATGCCAGTCAAAGCGCGTTCCGGGGGCCATTTCCCAGATCGTCTTGCCGGTCTTGGACCGCGCCTCTTCCTTCACCCACACAAAGCGCGGGCCGACGATCAGGCGCAAATCTGTAAAGCCCCCGCGGGAGGGGCAATGGGGAGAGGCGGTTTCGCCCGTCAATTGCCCGCCTTCGTAGCGCAGCAGCAAATCGCAGGCGTCCTCCAGCGGTTCGGCCTGTTCCGGCGCGGCTGTGATGCGGCGGCGCTTGAGGCGGATCGCATTGGCGGCGGCATCAATGCTGGCGACCATCACCTCATCGCGCGCAAGGGTTTGCGTGTCATTGCCCCAATGCTCGGTCCAGCGGAACGCATTCGGCCCGAACCCCTCAACCGGCAAAGTCGTCACGCTGATATGGATGCGGTGGAAGGGCGTTTCCACTTTGGGCATCAGCGCATGGCCAGACTGACGGATCACCTGTTCGTGATTGTCATAGATGCCGGGAAACCAGTTGGAGAGCGTGCGCATTTCTGCCTTCAGGTCGATGGCGCGCATCACCTCCAGCGAGGGCACGACAGCAGGCGGTCCAGCAACCGGAGTTTGAGCGAGGGCGGCGCTGCTCAAGGCCGCGACAAGGGGGAGAAGATGTTTCATCCGGGCAGTCTCTCGCAAGCGCTGTGCCTTGGCCGAAATTGCCCCCGCTCTATCCGCTGTGCGGATTGGCCCGGGGTCAGGATTGTGACGCGGGGAGGCTTGCCGTGTGTGGTGCGCTTGGAAACAGCACCGGGGCAGCACATGGCAGAAGCAGTGGCGAATGATGGCGAGTTCCGGCGCGGCTGGCCGGTACTGTTTGCGTGCGTGCTCGGTGTGGGGCTGGGGCTTTCGCCTTTGCCGTTCTACACCATGGGTGTGTTTGCACCGCATCTGGCCAAGGAATTTGGCTGGTCCATGTCGCAGATTATGGCAGGCCTCAGCATCACGACCATCTCAGTTGTCGTGGCAGGGCCAATGGCGGGTCTGCTCGCTGAACGCTTTGGCACAAGGCGGGTGGCCTTGCTGTCGCTGCTGCTCTTCGGCCTCGCCTTCATGTCGATGGCCAGGCTCGGCCCTTCGCTGACGCAATTCTATGTGACCTGGGGCGTGATTGCTGCAGTGGGCGCGGGAACGCTGCCCATCACCTTCACGCGCGCGGTCAATGGCTGGTTCGATGTCCATCGCGGCATGGCGCTGGGCATTGCGATGACGGGAACGGGCGTGTTCGGCATCTTGTGCAAGCCCTATCTGGCTTGGGTGATTGCCGATCATGGCTGGCGTGCGGGCTATATCGCGCTTGGGGCCTTGCCGCTGCTGATTGCGCTTCCGGCATGCTTTTTCATGTTCCGCGATCCGCCGGAAGCCGATGTGGAACTGGGCCACAGCGTTGCCGAGCTGCCGGGGCTTTCGCGGGCTGAAGCGCTCAAGAGCTGGAAATTCTGGCTGATTGCCTTTGCCATGGTCATCATCCCCTTCTGTCTGGCGGGGCCAGTGCCCAATCTGGAGAAGATTTTGAGTGATCGCGGCTTTGATTCCGCGACGGCCCTTTCGCTCACACCGTTGATCGGGCTTTCAGCCATAGCGGGCCGTCTGATTGGCGGTTGGTTGCTGGATCGTTTCTGGGCACCCGGCGTGGCCTTTGTCATGCTGGGATTGCCCGCCATTGCCTGCTTCATCCTCGCAGGCGGCAGCTATGATGTGACGATGGGGGCCGTCGCCATCGCCATGATCGGATTTGCGCTGGGGATTGAATATGACGTGGTGGCATATCTCACCTCGCGCTATTTCGGGATGCGCGCCTATGCCGGGCTTTATGCGATCCTCTATGTCTGCTTCGCGGTCGGCTCTGGCGTCGCGCCGCTGGTGTTCGGCTATCTGCGCGATCTCAACCAGAATTACGCCACCGCGCTGATGATCTCTGCCATCGCCCTGCCGCTTGCATCCGCGCTGTTCCTGCTGCTGGGCCGCCACCCCGTGTTCACGCGTGAAGGAGCCTCGGCATGACCCTCATCGGCACCCGCATGGTCAGCGACGGCAAGACCGCGCGCCAATTATTTGAAGAGGTGATGGCCAACCCGGCGCGGACCAAATTCGGCTTTGGCGAAAAGCTCGCAATTGTGAATGTCGATTTCCAGAACGCTTATACGCGGATCGATCGCTACAAGACGGCTTATGAAACCGATCCCCGGCAGATCGAACATGTCAACACGATCTCTGCACTGGCGCGCACCAAGGGGATGCCGGTCATCTGGACGCATGTCGCCTATGCCGAAGATGCGTCGGATGCGGGCGTTTGGGGCACGCGCACCGACACGCCCGACAGCCTGCAGAACATCAAATATGACTCGGACCGTCACGCCTTTGATGATCGCTGTGCCATCGATCCCACAGATATGATCTACACCAAGCGCATGCCGTCTGCCTTTTTTGAAACGCCGCTGCAAAGCTTGCTGGTGTGGCACAAGGTCGATACGGTGGTTGTGACCGGCGGCAGCACATCGGGCTGCGTGCGGGCAACGGCGGTGGATGCGCTTTCGCGTGGCTATCGCACCATTGTTCCCATCGAAACCTGCGCGGACAAGCATGAAAGCTATCACTTCGCCAATCTGACCGACCTTCAGCTCAAATATGCTGATGTGGAACCGGTGCAGACCGTGATCGACTGGCTGGAGGCGCGCTGATGCAGGAGGGTGCTGCCGATCCCGGCCTATATGACTATGTGCCCTATCGCGGGCGCACGCCGTTCGCCTGGCCGGGCGGTAAGAAGGTTGCTGTCTGGGTGTCTCCCAATCTCGAATATTACGAGATTGATCCGCCCGCCAACCCGCACCGCAAAAGCTGGCCGATGCCGCACCCCGATGTCGTCGGGTACAGCCACCGCGATCATGCCAATCGCGTGAGCCATTGGCGCATGGCCGATGTGATGAGCAAGCATGGCTTTCCCGGCTCGGTTTCGCTCTCGGTTGCGCTCTGCCAGCACCACCCCCATGTCGTTGCCGATGCCAACGCGCGCGGCTGGGAGTTTTTCAGCCACGGCATTTACAACACGCGCTACTCCTACGGCATGGATGAGGCTCAAGAGCGCGCGATCATCGAGGATTCGATCCGCACCGTGCGTGAAGCCACCGGGCAGACGATCCGGGGCTGGCTCGCTCCGGCGCTGACTCACACGCCGCGCACTCTTGACCTGATTGCCGAATATGGTCTGGATTACACTTGCGACCTGTATCACGACGACCAGCCGATGCCGGTCAAGACCGCGACCGGCGACCTCATTTCCATGCCTTACAGTCTGGAGGTGAACGACCATTACGGCTTCTTCATCTATAATATGAGCCCGCGCGAATACGCCCGCACGCTGATCCGTCAATATGAGCGGTTGGCGGACGAGCCTTCGGGCACGGTCATGTGCATCCCGCTCCACTCGTATCTGATCGGCCAGCCGCACCGGATCGGGCCGTTTGAAGAGGTGCTGCGCCACATCGCTGCCGATGGCCGCGCCTGGCCTGCGCGCGCTGGCGAGATTGCCGATGCGTGGCGGGGGAGGGCACTATGAGCCTCGACCCCAGCCACCTCGAATACCCCAATCGCCGTGAAGGGTACGACCACGCGCTCTACCCCTATCGGGCATTGCATCAGGCTCCGGCAGTGCAGTGGCCGGGGGGAAAGAGCGTGGCCACATGGCTCTGCGTCAGCCTCGAATGGTTTCCGATTGTGCCGGAGGACAAGCCCTTCCGCGCGCCGGGCCATATGCAAACGGCCTATCCCGATTATCGGCACTACACCGCGCGCGATTATGGAAACCGGGTTGGGGTTTATCGCCTGCTCGATAGTTTTGCGAAGGCGGGCGTCCCGGCCTCCTTCGCCGTCAATGCCGCGATTTCCGAACGCTATCCGGTGCTGCTGCGCGATATCCAGTCCGCCGGGCATGAAGTGATCGCGCATTCGACCGACATGAACGGCACCATCGCCAGCACGCTGCCCGAAGCGGACGAACGCGCGCTGATCACCCGCGCGCGTGATGTGTTGGCTCAAGCCTGTGGTGCAGCCCCGCGCGGCTGGCTCTCCATCGCGCGGCAGCAGAGTTTCCGCACAGCGGATCTGCTCAAGGAAGCGGGCTTCGCCTATTGCTGCGACTGGGTGAATGACGAACTGCCCTGGGCCTTCACCAACGGCCTCATCAACCTGCCGCTCAACCATGAACTGTCTGACCGGCAGATCTTGAACGTGCAGCAGCAGAGCGTGGACAGCTATGCCGAACAAATCTGTGACGCGCATGACTGGCTGGCGGGTGAGGCTGCGGCGCAATCCTCCGCGCGGATGCTGCCGCTGCATCTGACGCCCTACATCATCGGGCTGCCTTATCGCATGGATGCGTTTGAAGGGCTGCTCGCCAACTTGAAAGCCCGCCCAGAGACATGGTTTGCGCGCGGGTCCGACATTCTCGAATCTTACCGGAGCCACATGTGAACGCTTATGAACTGGGGCCGCAGACCGGCCTGTCCTCGCTGACCGCCACCACCCGCCCGCAACCCGTTCCCGGCCCCGGAGAGGCCGTGCTCAAAGTTCGCCTTGTTGCGCTCAACAACCGCGACATTCAGGTGCTGGAAGGCCGCTATGGCGCGAAGAAGGCGGAAGATCGTATTCCCGGCTCGGAAGGCGTGGGCGAAGTAGTGGCACTGGGTGAGGGCGTGTCGGGGCTTGCTCTGGGAGACCGGGCGGTGTTCGCACACTTCGTCAATTGGATCGATGGCGCGTTCAGCATGGCCTATTTCGGCGCTGATTACGGCATCACCCACGATGGCTGGCTGGCCGAATACATCAAGGTGCCTGCCGCCACGCTGGTGAAGGTGCCCGACAGTTTGAGCGATGAGCAAGTGGCCGGGTTGGCGTCATCGGCTCTGACCGCGTGGCACGCCGTGGTGGAAGTCGGGCAGGTCAAGGCAGGCGATACGGTTCTGGCACTCGGCACGGGCGGCGTCGCCATCTGGGCGTTGCAGATTGCCAAGGCGGCGGGCGCGCGGGTGATCATCACCTCCTCCAGCGACGAGAAACTGGCGCTGGCGCGGACGCTCGGCGCGGATATCACGATCAATTACCGCACGCATCCCGATTGGGAAGCCGAAGTGATGGCGGCGACCGGTGGCGCGGGCGCGGACATCATTGTCGAAACCGGCGGACAGGCGGGGCTGGCTCGTTCGATCGCTGCTGCGGCCTGCAATGGCCGGATCGTCCTGATCGCCGTCGGCCCGCTGCCTGATGCGCCGCTGCCCAATTTTGGCGGGATCATCGGCAAGAATCTGACGATCAAAGGCATTGCCGAGGGCAGCCGCGCCATGATGGTCAGGCTGCTCAGGGCCATGGATGTGCACGGCATCCAGCCGGTGATTGACCGGACCTTCGGCTTCGAAGAAGCGCCCGCCGCTTATGCCCATCTGGCGTCGGCCAGCCATGTCGGCAAGGTGATGGTGCGGGTGGGGTAAGGTGCGGCAATTTTGAGCCTGATCGCGTTGTGCTCCGGCCTTGAGCCGGAGCCCTGCGCAATTCGTTCAAACAGCGTTGTGCAACCACGCAACGCTCCGGCCTGCGCCGGAGCACATGCGGCATTGTCAAAAAGATGTCAGTGTCTATCGCACCAACTCAACCAGCTCATACCAGGTCTGCATGTAACCACCCACGCCGCCCTGCACGAACAGCGAATCCTCATCCGCCGTCACCCACATCTGGTAGGGCGGGTGTGATCCGTTGGCGTTGACCATGCCGCCGTGCGGGTCGGTCCATTCATATTTGAAGCAGTCAAACGTGCCCGCTGCGACGGTCACCGTCTCTTCGCCCAGATAGCCCAGCTGCATCATCGATTCCGCAACGAATGGCGGCGTCGCGCCGCGATGATCGGGCGAGGGCAGGAAGCAGCGGAACTTGCGCGAATGAACGCCGAGCGAGCGGTCGATCCGCTTGGCATTGTAGGCGTCTGCCACAATCGGGTGCGTGCCGAACGCATCGAACGCGCCGCCCACGGGCATCCGCTGCGACACGCGACCGATGGAGGGGCCATAGCTTTCGCACTCGATGACATCGCCTGCGTTACGAATCCAGCCGGAGCCCATGAAGCGGTCTCCCACGGTCAGCCTAACGAACAAGTCCATCGGCACGTCATTCTCGTCCACGGAATAGACCACATCGCGGTGCACCGTGGGTGCCGGTTCATCGATTTCGCAGCGGGCGCGGAGCGTACGCTTGCCGTCGCTGTGATGCGTCCAGGTGAAAAATTCGCGCCCGCGCTCCTCGCCCTCGCGGCCCGGCTTGCGCGATGTGTAGAGGATGCGTCCGGTGATGGTGCGGTGCTGCTGCATGGGGTCTCCTGTGAGGTTCAGAGCGGGGTGGCGAGGCCAATGAAAGAGGCGATGAAGACGATAGCCCAGATGCAGAATACACTGCGCGTCGTCTTCTGGAGTGTGGCCGTGATGGCGGAATCGGTTGCTTCGCTCGCCCCCTGCGCCCGCAAGGCAGCAATGGCGGGGAAGAGCGGCGCAAGCTGGCGGCGGGCGGGCACGCCCAACGCAATGGCGCCCGCCCGCAGGGGCAGGTTGAGGGGGGGAAAGAAGGGCGGGGGGACCCCGCCAGCGAGCGCGGCAGCCCCCGTTCCGGCAAGACCCGCCATAACGCCATAACGGATAGCGATGTCTGCCTTGCGAAAGCCCTCGCTCGCAGGGCCATGGCGAAGATGGACGGCCCAGGCCATGCTGAGCCAGATCAACGCCGCGACCCATGCCCCGCCTAGGCTCCATCCGGGCAGCGGCAGCCAGCCCTTCACAGCAGCCAGTGTCAACCCGGTCGGCAAAGTGAGGATCAGCGCCGTGCGCGGGGCCATATCCACATTGAGCAACAGGCGCAGCGCGAACAGGCGTTCGGCAGGCGAGAGCGTCATGTCACGCACAGCCCGGCCGCACAGATAGGTGCCAAGGTCGCCACCCAGCCAGTAGATCGGGATGAGGAGGTGGAGAAGCGTGAGGAGCGCGATGGTCATGACCTTACGCTTCCAACCCCATGAAGCGGGCCATCACTATGCGGCGCGCTTCTGCGAAATCGGGCGCATCGAAACGGGGCAGGGGCGCAAAGGGAACGGGGGTCGAGAGCGCCTGCGTGGTCTCGAACAATGGGTCCGCTTCGCTCGCCATCAGCAAAGCGGGGACAATGAGCAGGGGCAGGCGTTCATGGGGCTGCCAACGGAAGGCGGCGTGATAGTTGAGGTGATAGCTGGTGCGCGCCTTCATTGTCTCCAGCACCAGACCCGCCAGATCGTCTGCCGGGGGCAGGCCGCCATCGCGCCGCGCCTCACGCGTGCGGTCGTGCCACGGGTAGAAGAGATATTGATCGCGGCAATAGGCGAAGAGGCGCGTGAGGAAGCTGCCATCCAGATCGGCTTCGAACGGCGTGGCGTAGTGAGACAGGGCGTCGTCCAGCTCGGCCCCCTGCATATCGGTCAGCCCATCGAGCATCACGCCCTTCACCCGTTCCGGCGCGAGCAGTGCGAGTTCGGCGGCAATCGCGGCTCCAGTATGGCTGCCATAGACGTGAGCCGCTTCGATGCCCTGCGCGTCCATGAAGGCCAGCATCGCGCGCGCCAGATCGGTGATTTCATGCCCGTCACCCGGCAGCGGATCGGAATCGCCATTGCCCGGCGTGTCGGGCGCAATCACGCGCATCTGCGGCGCAAAGCTGCGGATCATCCGCTCCATCTGCTTCGCGCTGCCGGGTGAAGAATGAAGCAGCAGCAGTGGCGCACCTGCGCCAGCCGCTCGGAAATGCATCTGGCCGTGCGGCACATCGGCAAAGCCGCGCCGGATGGGAAGCGGGTCAGCGCCCATCCAGCACTTCCAGCAACGCGCCGTCGGGCGTTTGCAGCACGCCGCTCATCCGGCCTCCATAAAGCGGCCCGTCGCGCCGGACGGGTTGGCTGAACCAATGCCCCGCCAGCCGCTTGGGATCGGGATGCAGCATCGAGACGATGGCCACGCCCGGTGGCAAGGCGCCGTCATGGCGCGGGCGCGGGGTGGCACCCTGCGGATATTGATCGAGCTCGATGATCAGATCCTGCCCCGGCCAATTGGCTGTCACAATCTCGGTGCGCGCTTCGGGGGAGAGGGCGAAGGACTTCTCGATCATGGTGTAGCGGATGGCCACTGGATCGCTCACATCCAGCCCCAGCACATCGCGGGTCCAGCCGATGCTGCCGCGCAAATCTTCGCAGGCCAGCACCATGATGAAGGGGCGGTCGATCAGCGACTGCGGCACGGGCAGGCCCTGTGCGGCCCCATTGGTGGGCATTTGCGTCAGATAGACGATTTCGTCATCAGGCCCGCGCACTTGCATGGGGATGACCATCTCGAACCCGTCGAGCGGCTTGGGTGGGCCGATGACGGTGAAGGGAGAAGCCTGCATCCGGGCGTGGACGGCCTCGACATCAGTCACGCAAATCTCGGTCGCGGCCCAGCCATAGGTGCGGATCGGGGTATAGCCCGGAACCTTATCGCCCTCGACAAGGCGTAGAAACACATCCGCGCCCGAAGCGGGCTGAATCACAGCGTAGGCGCGGCCTGCGCTCGCGGGGCAGCCCCATGCGGCGGCAAGATCGGCGGGGATATGGCCCTGTTCGACCATGCGATAATCGAGCCACTGCGCATAGCAGTCGCTGGCTTCCGTCACGTTGGCAACGACATGAGTGGCGGCTTTGAGCAGGGTCATCCGATCACTCCGGTGGCACGGATCGCGGCGGCGGCATCCGGCGCGGTGTCCAATTGGGCGGGCAGTGCGATCAGCGCATCAATGCGCGACTCCAGCCCGGCAAAGGTTATGCAATCGCGCGCCTTTTCGCGCTGCTGTAAGGGGCTGAGCGGCCATGCAGGGGAGCCGAACAGTGCAGGCACATCCAGCGTGAGGGTGCGTCCATCGGTCAGCGTCGCAACAGCGCGGGCGGGCACGAAGGCTGCGGCGTCGGGATTGTCATCGGCAATCACCTGAACCTTGGCTGCGAGCGCCAGCATGGACGGATCACTCAGCGTCGCCGCATCAAAATCGCCCAGCCCCGGCTTGCCGCGCAACAGCGTGACGGCGGCCAAATAGGGCAGGCACAGCCGCGCATAGCCGGGGGCCATGCCGGGCTTGGCCGGTCGCCCGACAAGCCGATGGATAAGCGGAGGCGCGTGATAGTCGAACTGCGCCAAAGTGCCGGCGGTTAGTCCCTGCTCTTGCATCAGCGTCTGGATCGCGACGATGCCGCCATGCCCAGCGCGGCCTGTGGGGTAGGGCTTCCAGCTCACCTCTTCGATGCGGTGGCCTTGGCCCAGCCGGGCCATGGCAGCGGGGAGGGCGCTTTCCACTTCCATCAACGCAAAATAGCCGAAAGGCCCTTCCAGCGGTGCACGGACGCCGGGCATTCCGGCCCGCGCCAGATCAATCGCCACAAGGCTGTTGCGCGCGGCGTTGGCCACTTGCAGCGGCAGCGCAGGCTTGCCCTCAACGTGCGCCTGCATCGTGCCGGACACGAGCGCGAGCGCATGGCCAAAACTATCGAGTGCTGCCTCCCGCTTCATCCGCCTCAGCCGGGCCATGGCGGCGACGCACCCGAAAATGCCCGCTGTGGCGGGGCGGAAGAATTTCAGCGGGCCGGGCGCGGCGAGGCCGAGCGTCACCGCCACATCGACGCCCGCCACCAGCGCCGCGAGCAGGTCCGTGCCCGCCACTGGTTCACTGCGATCCATCTCGGCCAGCAGCGCAGCCAGCACCGTTGCCATCGGGTGGAGCACGGCAGGCTCATGCACGCAGTCAAACTCCTGCCCGTGAATCTGGAAGGCATTCACGAACGCCGCAGACGGCGCAGGCAAGCGCACGCCTATGCGACCCAGTACGCCCGCCGCATCGCCCGCGCCCCAGCCTTGGACCATCGTCAGCAGATCGTCAGCATGGGCCGCCCGCCGACCCGCCACGCCAACGGCCAGCGAGTCCATCAGGAAGGCGCGCGTTGCCGACTGCGTGACGGCGGGTAGAGCCTCCCACTTAAGGCCCAGCGCATGATCGATCAGGCGTTCGGCGGCGTCCGCGCCCATCAGTGCGGCTCTTCCCCACCGGAGACGTTCATGCTCTCACCCGTGATATAGGCACTGTCATCCGAACAGAGGAACGCGACAGCTCCCGCCGTATCCTGCGGCAGGCCGGGCCGTCCCATCGGAATGCGCGCGGCCATTTCCGCCAGATATTGCTCGACTGACTTGCTCTGAACGGCGGCGAAATGCTCATTCTGCCATTGACCCAGCCCGGTCGTGACATGGTTGGGGCAGACATTGTTGACGGTGATGCTGTGTGGCCCCAGCTCGATCGAGGCCGAACGGATCAGACCCACCAGCCCGTGCTTGGACGCGGTATAGGCCTGCGCGTGCGGGAAGCCGCTCTTCGCTGCCTGACTCGCAATGTTGATGATGCGCCCGCCGCGACCTTGCTTCACCATCACGTCGGCGGCGGCTTGCAGGCCGAACCATGCGCCCGACAGATTGACGTCGATCACCGCGCGCCAATCCTCGGCAGACACCTCCAGCAGCGGCTTCATGATATAGCCAATCCCGGCATTGTTCACCCAGATGTCGAGCCCGCCATGCGCGCTCACCGCATGGGCGGCCAGCGCGCGCATCTGATCGGGGTCGCGCACATCGCAGGCGAAGGTCGAGCCGCCATGGGGAAGGGCCGCTGCAATCGCATCCATCTCCGCCGTGCCGCCAATCATGGCATCAGGCGTGGCGGCGTCCTTTGATCCGCCGATGTCCGATATGACCACCGTCGCGCCTTCAGCCGCCAACCTTCGGGCAATGCCCGCGCCCAGCCCGGCTTCGCGGCCTGACCCGGTGACGACCGCAACCTTGCCTGCGAACCTCATGCCGTGATTTCCTCGGTGCCGATGAAGACCACATCCGCCATGCCTTGAAACTGCGCAGCGATGGCCTGCATGGCAGGCGTTCCGGCATCCGCGCCGAATTGATCCATATCGTTGATGTCGAGGATTTCGATGTGTGAGTAAGGCGAGGGGTCTTCGCTGAACAACAGCCCGGTGCTCTTGAAAATGCGGAAGCTGTCGACGGAGGGGAGCGCGTTGACCGTGGGCAGATCGAGTGTCTTTGCGAACGCCAAATATTCGTCTGGCGAGATTCCCGGTTTTAGATTGAACAGTGCGATAATGCGCATGATAGCTCCCCTTTCCACGCCCACGATAACGGGTCCATGCCTGCGGTAACGCAGGCCGGGGCCTCAACAAGCAAAGGTAGGATAATGACCGCCGTTCGGAAAAATCATCCAGCAGCCGGATATGATGGCCCGCCCGATTATCGCGTGATCGGCCGCCATGGGGTGTTTCCCCAGACCGATCATGATGAAGTGGAGCGCATCAATTACCTCGCGCAGATGAACCGCCATCTCGCTGCACGCGTGGTGCCGGGCGTGAAAGCGGCCTATGCCGCGCGCGTGGAACCGGCTTTTGAAGCCAAGAATGGCCGCGCTATTGCCACCCGCCACGAAGCACGCAAGGCTATGCTCGAAGATCCGGCCTTCCAGACATGGTCAGCGCTCCGCCGCATGACGATGGAGCAGCGCCAGCAGGCGGGTCGCTGGACGGTGATCCGCCAGCGGGAAGAGCTGAACGCCAAGGCCAAGGAATTGACCGAGGCCGATCCCCGGCTGGAGCTGGACAAGAGCGTGAAAATCCCGCGCTACGTTTCGGCGATTGACCATCACTGTATGCCGGGCAGCTACCACACCGAATATTGCGAAGGCGACATCACCAACGGTGCGAATTATGATCATGCCGGTTTTGTGACGACCAGTGGCCTGCTCGGCAAATATTCAGATGGCGGTGGGCGCGCCGTGGCGCAGTGGGTCAAGAAGAACCTGCCCGATTTCAAGCCCGGCAAGATTCTTGATATTGGCGGAACGGTCGGCCATTCGGGCCTGCCACTGGCAGAAGCCTTTCCAGACGCCGAACTGACGATTGTCGATCTCGGCGCACCGGTGCTGCGCTATGGTCTGGCCCGCGCCAAGACGATGGGCGTGGACAATGTTCGCTTCGTTCAGGCGAGCGCAGAAGATCTGTCGCGTTACCCGGATGCCAGCTTTGACTGGGTGCAGACGACGATGTTCCTCCATGAACTCTCGTCGAGCGCTATGCGGAACATCTTTGCCGAGACGCGGCGTCTGGTGAAGCCGGGCGGCATCGTGCTGCATGTGGAGCAGCCGCAATATACGCCCGATATGTCCTACTTCGAGCAGGCGATGCGCGATTGGGATGCCTTCTATAATGCGGAACCCTTCTGGAGCCGGATGCACGAGATGGATCTGGATGGCGCGATGGAAGAAGCCGGGTTTGAACGCGACTGGCTGGTCCATGGTGGCGTGTTTGGTGTCGTTGACCGCGACCTATTCCCCGATGCGCAGGAAGATGAAACCGAAGATTTCGGCCGCAAGGCGGCTTGGCACGTGATTGGAGCGCTGGTCCCATGAGCTTTGAAGCAGCCTTGAACGAAGCCGGGGCCAAGCCCGCCGGCAAACGCCCCTATTTTCTGGAGCCGCAAGTCGAACGCGCCTTGGCCATCACCATGGCCGTGGCGCAGGAACTCGCGGTCGCGCGTCAGAGGGTGGACACGCTAGAGCGACTGTTGGTTGCCAAGGGCGTGTTGTCCGAAGGTGAGGTCGCTCATTACCAGCCCGATCCTGTGGCGAGTGCGGAGCGCCAGATGTGGAATCAGGAATATATCGCCCGTATCCTGCGCATCGTGCAGCAGGAGAATGAAGCGGCTGTCTTGCCAGATGAAGCCTCTTCGGGCGAGTTGGTGGACGAACTGGCTGTCAACTAGGAGTGATATACTCCTTCCGTTCGCCCTGAGCCTGTCGAAGGGCTGCCTTTTTCTATACACCGTGGTGTGTTTAAGGGCAGTGCTTCGACAAGCTCAGCACGAACGGTGCGGGGTGGTTCGGTCTTAGATACTGAAGGAATTTGATGCCCCACTTCGAATTCACCGTTCCCGTCCTCATTGTAGGCGGTGGCGCGTGCGGGTGTATCGCAGCGCTTGCCGCCCATCATGCTGGCGTCACACCGCTTCTGGTAGAGGGTGACGCGCGGCCCATGGGCTCCACCGGCATGTCGCAGGGGCTGATCTGTGCCGCCGATACGCAGGCACAGAAGGCGCACGGCATTGAGGATTGTGCGCAAGCCTATTTCGAGGACATCATGGCCAAGAGCCGGGGGCTCGCCGATCCGGTGATTGCCCGCGCGCTGGCCTTTGAATCCGGGCAGACGCTTGACTGGATGACTGGCACGCCGGGGCTGCCTTGGGAGCTGGATCGTGGTTTCCGCCCCGCCTATGGCAACCGCACCTATCGCATCCATGGCTGGCGCGGGCATGGCGGGCAGGAGATGGTGGAGTTGCTCCATCAGAAGCTCGCCGAAGCCGGGATCGACGTAATGCTCCGCGCGCGCGTGACCGAGGTTGTGGCGGATGCAGACGGGCGCGTACGGGGCGTCGTGCTCGAACGGCCAGACGGGACGCAGGAGCGCGTGGGGTGCGAGACGCTGATCCTCGCTTGCGGCGGTTTTGCCGCGAACCATGCGATGCTCGCGCGCTACATTCCCGATATGGCTGATGCGCGCAACAATGGCCATGAGGGCAGCCAAGGCCTCTCCATCCGCGTTGGCGAAAAGCTTGGCGCGGCGATGGGTGATCTGGGCTCTTATCAGGGCTATGCCATGCTTACGGATCCGCAGGGGTTGAGCGTGCCGCCGCCAGTGGTGGTGGAGGGCGGCATCCTTGTGAACTGTGCAGGAAACCGCTTCACCAATGAGGCAGAGGATATTGCGGGTATGGTCCACCCGGTCATGGCGCAGGACGGCGGCCATGTGTGGGTGATCTTTGACGACGGCATCGCTGAGCGCACCGCTTATATCCCCGAAATGCAGATGCTGGGTGAGCTGAACGCGGCCAAATCCGCCGATGATGTGGCCGGGCTGGCCGCCGCCATCAATGTGCCTGAAGCGGCGCTGGCGGGTGCGCTGGCCGAAGCCCATGCCGCGCGCGCCGAGGGGCGCGCCGATGCGCAGGGCCGCGTCTGGGGCAGCGAGTCTCCGCCGCAGGGGCGTTTGAGCGCGTTCAAGGTGGTGGGGGCCATCTATCATACGCAGGGCGGGCTACAGGTCGATGGGAGCGCGCGGGTGCTGCGTCCTGATGGCACACCGCTCCCCAATCTCTTTGCAGGCGGCGGCGCGGCGCGCAGTGTGTCTGGCCCATCGAGCTGGGGTTATCTGCCCGCTATGGGCCTGTGCACCGCTGTCACGCTCGGTCGGCTGGCGGGAGAAGCGGCCGCAAGCCAAGCACTTCATCCGACAGGAGGATAAAACGGCCTCCAAAGCGGAGAGTCTGGCGCGCCGTGCATAGGGATAGGTCAGACCGAACCCCTTCACGCGGATGGAGCCACCATGCCCGACATCACCCCATGCCCTGCCGACATCAAACAGGGCTTTGCCCAGATCGTCGGCAACGACAATATCCGTGATGATGAGGCCGCGCTGCGGCTGTTCAGCGAGGATATCTGGTCAGCTACCGACCATGTCGTGATGCTGATCGTCGCGCCAGAAACCACGCAGCAGCTGGCCGATGTGGTGGCGCTGGCCAATGCAAAGGGCGTCGCCATTGCGCCGCGTGGGGCAGGGATGGGCTATACCTCCTCCTATGTGCCCGTTACGGCCAACACCATCTCGATCGACACGACCCGCATGAACAAGGTGCTGGCGATCAGCGCAGAAGACATGACGGTGACGGTCCAGTGCGGATGCAGCTGGCTTGATCTGCATGAGGCGCTGAAACCGCTAGGCCTGCGTACGCCCTTCTGGGGGCCGATGTCGGGCATTACCTCCACCATTGGTGCAGGTCTTTCGCAGCTTAACGCCATGTTCGGCGCGGGCCATTATGGCACGTCGAGCGAGAGCCTGATTGCGCTCACCATGGTGCTGGCCGATGGCCGCATCCTGCGCACCGGCGCACGCGGGCCGGATGGCGATACGCCGTTCTACCGTCATTATGGTCCCGATCTGGCCGGGCTGTTCTGCGGGGACAGCGGCACGCTCGGCATCAAGGCGGAAATCACGCTGCGCCTGATGCGCACGCCGCAGTTTGAGGGTTGCGCCTCCTTTTCATTCCCCACGGGCGAGTCGATGCTCACGGCCTTGGGTGAAATCGCCCGCGCGGGGCTGGCCTGCGAAAGCTGCGGCTTTGATCCCGGCCTCACCCGCGTGCGGATGAAGCGCATGTCGATGGTCGATGACGTCAAGACGCTGGGCAAGGTCATCGCCAAGGAGAAGAATATCGCCAAGGGGCTGATGGCCGCCGCCAAGGTCGCACTCGGCGGGCGCGATTTCATTCCGGAGGATGATTATCCGCTGCATGTGGCAGCAGAAGGCCGCAGCAAGGAAGGCGTGGCGGCGGATATGGCGGCGATCCGCGCCATCGTCGCGCGCTTTGGCGGTACCGAGATTGAGAACACCATCGCCAAGGTGATCCGCGCCAATCCCTTCCCGCCGCCCAACTCCATCCTCGGCCCGGAAGGCGAGCATTGGGCTCCCGTTCACGGCCATGTTTCTCTCTCCAACGCGCCCAAGATGCTGACCGAGATTGAAGCCTACCTCAAGGAGATGGAGCCGCGCTTCGAGGCGCTGGGCATCTTCACCGGCTTCCTCTTCACCTCGCTCTCCACCAATGCGCTGACGCTGGAGCCGGTCTTCTTCTGGCCGGAAGGGTATCGCCCGGTTCATGCGTCGATGGTCGAGCCTGCCCATCTGGCACGTCTCAAGCAACTGGGAGAAGCGCCTGAGGCGACCGCGCTCGTCACCGAGGCCCGCAACAAGATCAAGGCGATTGCCGCCAGCTATGGTGCCGCGCATTTCCAGATCGGGAGGACCTATGCGTATCGGGACAGCCGCGATGAGGCGTTCCGCGATGTGCTCGACGCGGTGAAGGCTGTGGTCGATCCCAAAGGGCTGTTCAATCCGGGGGGCTTGGGCTTCCCGCAATGAGCGAGACCTATCGCGCCATTCGCCTCAATCGCTTCGGTTCCAGCTTCCGCGATGCGGCGGAGATTGTCGATGTGCCGCTGGCCGCGCCGGGGTCGGGCGAGATCCGCGTCCGCAACCGCTTTTGCGGGATCAACGCGATTTTCGATACGCAGATCGCGCGCAATGCGGTCGATTATGTGAAGATCGGCCTGCCGACCTTCACCGGCGTGGAAGCGCTGGGCGTGGTGGATGCGGTGGGCGAGGGCGTGGCTGACTTCGCGGTCGGCGATGCGGCGGTGACGGTGCGCTTTACCGGCGGATACCGGGAAGCGAACACCGCGCCTGCGGATTCCTTTTGCAAGGTGCCCGAAGCGCGCGCCGAATGGCTGGCGCTGGCCTCGACCGGCGTTTCCGCGCTGGTGGCTCTCGAACAGATTGGCGAGATCAAGCCGGGTGAGACGGTCGCCATTTCAGCAGCGGCAGGCGGGCTGGGGCATCTGCTCGTCCAGCTAGCCGTGCTGCGTGGCTGCCATGTGATCGGCATTGCAGGCGGCGCGCGCAAATGCGCGTTCGTGCAGTCGCTGGGCGCGCACCGGGTGATCGACTATAAGTCAGAAGATGTCGCTGCGGTCCTCGCGGCGGAATATCCCAAGGGCATTGATGTCGCCGTCGATACGGTCAGCGGGGCGATCTATGACGCGTTCCTCGCCAACATCGCCACTCATGGGCGGCTGGTGGTGGCAGGCGCAGCCTCTGATCTGGAGGGCAAGCCGGAGATGGTGAGCGCCCCGCGTATCGCGCACGCCATCTATTACAAATGCGCGTCGGTGCGCGGTTTCATGAACGGTCTGCTGACCGCGCATTGGCCCGAGGCACGCGCGCGGCTGTTTGACATGTATTCGGCGGGTGAGCTCAAAGTCTGTCTGGATGAAAACCACTTTGCCGGGCTGGAGGGAGTTTATGATGCGGTCGAGCATCTCCTCTCCGGCGCATCGATGGGCAAGGTGATTGCGGAGATCGCGCCCGCATGACCGGCCCCCGCACGCTCGTCGACAAGATCTGGGATGCGCATTTGGTCAGCCAGACCGCATCGGGCGCGAGCCTGATCGCCATAGACCGCGTATTCCTGCACGAACGCACCGGAGCCTCCGCGCTCAAATCCATGGCCGCCGCAGGCCGCCCGGTGCGCGATCCGGCGCGGGTGTTTGCAGTGATGGATCATATCGTCGACACGCGCCCCGGTCGCGGTGACCAGACGCTGATGCCCGGCGGGCAGGCCTTCATCACCGAAACGCGTGAGGCGGCGCTGGCGGCGGGCATCACTTTGTTCGACGTGACTGACCTCGATCAGGGCATCACGCATGTCATTTCGCCCGAACTTGGGATCGTCCTGCCGGGACTGACGCTGGTCGCGCCAGACAGCCACACCTGCACGCAGGGCGCGCTGGGGGCGCTGGCATGGGGCATTGGCTCCAGCGAAGCCGAACATGCCATGGCGACGGGCGTGCTGCGCCTGAGCCGCCCCAAAACCATGCGTGTGACGTTCACCGGAAGCCTTGCCCCTCATGTCTCGGCCAAGGACATGGCGCTGCACCTGCTCGCCACTCATGGGGCAGGCGGCGGGGCAGGGCATGCGGTCGAGTTTGCCGGACCTGCCGTCGCTGCGCTCGACATGGAAGCCCGCATGACGCTGTGCAACATGGCGACGGAATTTGCCGCAATGACCGGGATCATCGCGCCTGACGAACTGACGTTCGACTGGCTCGCCGGGAGGCGCTATGCGCCACTGCAGTTTGACGGACCTGTCTGGTCTGATCTGAAGAGCGATGACGGCGCGCGTTTTGACCGGGAGATCGTGATCGACGCGTCCAGCATCGCGCCAATGATCAGCTGGGGCACCAGCCCGGAGCATAGCATCGCGGTAGACGCTGTCGTGCCACAAGGACCGGATCGCGCGCATAGCTATGTCGGCCTGGAGCCGGGCGTGCGGCTTGCGGGGACGCCGATTGATGTGGCGTTCATCGGCAGCTGCACCAACAGCCGCCTGTCCGACCTGCGCCGCGCTGCCGCGCTGGTGAAGGGGCGGCGGATCGCGGCTTCTATCAAGGCTGCACTTGTCGTTCCAGGTAGTTCCGCCGTGAAGCGCGCAGCAGAGGCGGAAGGGCTGGATCAGATCTTCCGCGACGCCGGGTTTGAATGGCGCGAAAGCGGCTGCTCGCTGTGTTTCTACGCGGGAGGGGAGGGCTTTGCGCCCGGCAGCCGGACGATCAGCACCACCAATCGCAACTTCGAAGGACGGCAGGGGCCGGGCATCCGTACGCACATTGCGAGCCCCGAAACCGTGGCGGCCAGCGCTCTGGCAGGCGCGATTGCCGATCCCCGGAGGCTGTCATGACGCCCTTCACCACACTCACCGGCATCGCCGCACCGCTGCTGCGCGACAATGTCGATACCGATGCAATCATCCCCTCGCGAGAGATGAAGAGCACCGGGCGCACTGGTCTGGCAGACGGGCTATTCGCGCCGTGGCGCTACAGCGAAGGGCGGACGCCAAACCCGGATTTCGTGCTCAATCAGCCGGACTTTGCGCGCGCGCCGATCCTCCTTTCGGGCACCAATTTCGGCTGCGGGTCGAGCCGTGAACATGCGGTCTGGGCGCTCGCCGAACATGGCATAAGGTGTGTGATCGCAGAGAGTTTTGCGCCGATCTTCGCTGCGAACTGCATCCGCAACGGACTGTTGCCTGTGGTAATGCCTCAAGAGGCGGTGCGCGCGCTGACGGGGCAAATGGTGACGGTCGATCTGGCCGGACAAAGTGTTTCAGCGAACGGGCAGAGCTGGACTTTCGCGATGGACGCGGAACCCAAGGCGATGCTCCTCGAAGGGCTGGATGCGATTGATCTGACGCTCAAGAGCCTGCCCGACATTGACCGCTGGACGCGCGAAGACCGCGCGGCGCGCCCCTGGGTCTATCTGGAGAATAACGCATGACCGCCATTTTGGTCTCCGAGGTTGGCCTGCGTGACGGGCTGCAATCGATCGACCGGGTCATGCCGCTCGAAGCCAAAAAGGCCTGGATCGCTGCCGAATCTGCTGCGGGCGTGCGCGAGATTGAGGTGGGCAGCTTTGTGCCGCCGTCGCTCCTGCCGCAAATGGCTGATACGGCAGAGTTGGTGGCCTTTGCGCGCACGCTGCCCGGCTTGAATGTTGTGGCGCTTGTCCCCAACGCCAAGGGCGCGGCGCGGGCGGTGGAGGCGGGCGTCCACGGCCTCTCCATCCCCTTTTCAATGAGCGAAACGCATTCGCTGCGCAATGTCCGCAAGGATCATCCCGCGATGCTCACCGAAATTGCGGAAGTGGCCCGGATAGCGGGAGCGGCCGGCGTGCATTGCGCGGTCGGCCTCTCCACCGCCTTTGGCTGCACGATCGAAGGCGCTGTGGCCGAAGATACGGTGGTGCGGCTGGCCGAAGCGGCGGTCGCAGCGGGTGCGAAGGAACTCAGCCTGTCAGACACGACCGGCTATGCTGATCCAGCGCAAGTCAAGCGGCTGGTGCGGCGTGTGAAGGCGGCGGTGGGCGCGGATGTGCTGACCACGCTCCACCTCCACAACACGCGCGGGCTGGGCCTCGCCAATGCCTGTGCCGGGCTGGAGGAAGGGATCACCACGCTGGATTCATCGCTCGGCGGGCTGGGCGGTTGTCCCTATGCGCCGGGCGCGTCGGGCAATCTGGTGACCGAGGATCTGGTGCTGATGCTCAACGCCATGGGGCTGGAGACCGGAATTGATCTTGAGGCGCTGCTGAAGGTCCGCGCGATTGTGGCCGAGGCGCTGCCCGGAGAGCCGCTCTATGGCTTCACGCCCGATGCCGGGCCGATGCTCGATTATGCAGAAAGGATCGCAAGGTGAACGATGCACCCACTCCGCTTGCGGGCATCCGCGTGGTGGAATTCACGCATATGGTGATGGGGCCAGCCGTGGGCCATATCCTTGCCGGTCTGGGCGCAGAGGTGATCCGCATCGAACCGATTGGCGGAGATCAGACCCGGCGCTTGCTCGGATCGGGCGCGGGCTATTTCCCCATGTATAATCGCGGCAAGCAATCGATCTGCCTGAATCTCAAGTCTGAAGAGGGCCTCTCCATCGCGCGCGATCTGGCCGCGAGCGCGGATGTGCTTGTGGAGAATTTCCGCCCCGGCGCGCTGGACCGGCTGGGGCTCGATTATGAGACGCTGAGCGCCACCAATCCGCGCCTTATCTATTGTTCGGAAAAGGGGTTTCTGCCCGGCCCTTATGAGGATCGCACCGCGCTGGATGAAGTGGCGCAGATGATGGGCGGGCTTGCCTATATGACCGGGCCGCCCGGACGCCCCTTGCGCGCGGGCTCCAGCGTGATCGATGTGACGGGCGGCATGTTTGGCGTCATCGGCATCATGGCAGCGCTGGAAGAACGGCACCGCACCGGGCGTGGGCAGAAGGTGATTGCCTCACTCTTTGAAACCACCGTCTATCTCGTGGGCCAACACATGGCGCAATTTGCGGTGACGGGGAAACCCGCTGCGCCCATGCCCGCGCGCATTTCCGCATGGGCAATATACGACGTGTTCGAAACGCAGGATGAGCCGGTATTCATCGGCGTGGTGAGCGACAGCCTGTGGGAGAAATTCTGCGCACTGTTCGGGCTGGATGAGCTTTGGGCCGATCAAAGCCTGCGCGCCAACAACCAACGTGTGCTGGCGCGCGACCGCATTCTGCCCACCATCCGCGCTCTGATCGGCGGGATGACGCGGGCCGAGGTGATTGCCAAGCTCGAAGGCACTGGCCTGCCCTTTGCTCCTATTGGCAAGCCCGAGGATATGTTCGATGATCCCCATCTGGCCGATGGCGGGCTGGAACAGGTGACGCTCGACGATGGTCGAGTCACTCATTTGCCTACCTTGCCCATCCAGATGGACGGAAAGCGGGCGGGAAGCCCGACGACGCTGCCAGCCCCCGGGGCCGGAACACGCAGTATCCTTGCAGCATTGGGCTATCCGGACGGACAAATTGCCAAGCTGATGGAGAGCGGCGCGGTGGCTTAGGCGTGAATGCGCTCCAGAAACGCAATCACCTCCGCCTCGCTGACCACATCGGCATATTTGGCGTTCATATCGAACAGATTGGCCTCGTGCGGGGCGGCGTGGCGATCCCCGCACGCATCCGCCACCACGGCCGTGCGGAAGCCGTGTGACATGGCGTCGACGCAGGAAGCGCGCACGCATCCACTCGTCGTCAGTCCGGTCAGGATTACGCTGTCGCGCTGCATCGCGGTCAGGGTGGAGGCCAGTGATGTGCCGAAAAAGGCGCTGGGATATTGTTTGGAGACGACCAGTTCATCGCCGAACGGCACCAGCCCCGGCCCAAACGCCCCCATTGGGCTGCCCTTCAGGAAGTTCTTGAGCGGTGCGGCTTTTTCAAAAAAGCGGCCGCCATCAATCGCTTGCGGGTGATAGACGACATTGGTGAGGATCACGGGAACCCCCGCTGCCCGCGCCGCCGCCCGAACGCGCAAGGCCGATTCGAGCGCAGCCTCCACGCCCGAATAAAGATCATTGCCCGGCTCGAAATAGGCTTGGCAGAAATCGATCAGGATCAGCGCGGGCTTGCTGCCAAAGCCGACGCGGGTGTTGTAGGCGCGGCTGTAATTGGCGAGCAGGTCTTCATCACTCATCGGGGTTGCATCTCCGTGTAAAGCCAGGGCTGGACTATGCGTTGTCCGGCCTCGAATGCAGCAATTTCTGCGCCAAAGCGATTGAGAATCTGGTCCGTCTCGTCCCAGCCGTTGAGCAGGGCCTCGCGTCGTTCCGGGGGAATGCTGAAAGGGATCGGCTCCATGCCCTCGACCTCTACACGCTGGCGCTCCAGATCGACACTGAAAGTGCGGCCTGCTTCCGCTGCGTCCATCAGCTTTGCACAGATTTCGGGAACAAAGGTGAGCGCCAGCATCCCGTTGCGTAGGCAATTACCCGCAAAAATCTCGCCGAGAGACGGCGCGACGACCACGCGGATGCCAAAGCCATGTAGAGCCCATACAGCTTGTTCGCGACTGGAGCCTGAGCCAAAATTGGCACCCGCCACAATCAGCTTGGCCTCCCTGAAAGGCGCGCGGTTGAGAATGAAATCCCCCACTTCGCTGCCATCGGCCAGAAACCTTCGGTCATGAAAAGCATGAACGCCCAGTCCCTCGCGCTGGGTGAGCAGCAAGAAGCGCGCGGGGAAGATGATGTCGGTATCGATGTTATCCTCAGGCATGGCGGCGGCCACGCCGGTGATGCGGGTGAACGGCTCCATGCTCATGCCACCAGCTCCCGCACATCGATGATGCAGCCAGCAACCGCAGCCGCTGCCGCCATGGCTGGGCTCATCAGATGCGTGCGCCCTCCCGGCCCCTGACGCCCTTCGAAATTGCGGTTGGAGGTGCTGGCGCATCGATCCCCGGCAGACAGGCGATCATCATTCATCGCGACGCACATTGAACAACCCGCAAAGCGCCACTCAACCCCGGCATCGCGGAACACAGCGTCCAGCCCTTCGGCCTCGGCCTGAGCGCGCGTAGCGGCAGAACCGGGAACGACAAGTGCTGTCACGCCATCAGCGACCTTCCGTCCCTTCACAATAGCCGCCGCGGCCCGCAGATCCTCGATCCGGCCATTGGTGCATGAGCCGATAAAGGCGTGCGTGATTGGCGTGCCTGCAAGCGCCTGACCCGGCTCCAACCCCATATAAGCGAGCGCTTTCTCGGTCTCGCGCCGCTCGGACGGATCGGTCATGGTGGCAGGATCGGGGATCGGGGCGGTGATCGGCACAGTCTGGTTCGGGCTTGTCCCCCAACTCGCCTGTGGTTCAACCGTCGCCAGATCGAGCGTCACCAGCCGGTCGAAGACCGCATCCGCATCGCTCGGCAATGTCTGCCAATAGGCGAGCGCTGTATCCCACAGCGCCCCTTGGGGGGCGAGAGCGCGGCCCTTCAGATAGGCGAAGGTCACATCGTCCGGTGCCACCAGCCCGATGCGGCTGCCTGCCTCGATGGTCATGTTGCACAGCGTCATCCGCGCCGCCATCGACATGGCGGAGATCGCAGGCCCGGCAAATTCAACCGCATAGCCCACCGCGCCATTCGCACCGATTGTTGCGATTAGGGCGAGCGCAATGTCCTTGGCGGAGACATGAGCGGACAGGCCGCCTGTCAATTCCACCCTCATCGTTTTGGCGCGCGTCTGGCGCAGGCACTGCGCGGCCATCACCGTGCCCTGTTCGCTCGCGCCAATGCCGAACGCGAGCGCCCCAAACGCGCCGTGCGTGGTCGTGTGACTGTCACCGCAGACGATGGTGGTGCCGGGCAGCGTATAGCCCCGCTCTGGCCCTATCACATGCACGATGCCCTGTTCCGCACTGTCGAGCGCGGCATAAGGCACGCCAAAATCTGCGACATTGGCCTCCAGCTCGGCGACCTGCGCGCGCGCCTGTGGGTCGGCAATCGCGCCGCGCCCGCGCGTTGGCACGGCATGATCAGCCACCGCCAGATGGGTTTCGGGTCGCCGCAATTGCCGACCGGCTGCGCGCATCGCGACAAAGCCTTGCGGGCTACTCACCTCATGCAGGATTTGCCGGTCGATATAGATCAGCGCCTCAGTATCAGAGAGAGACGCTACAATGTGGCTGTCCCACAATTTTTCATAGAGAGTGCGCGGCATGGCTCAGGGCTTTGGCACAATGGTTTCAATATATTCGGCAATCAGCCGTGCGAAGCGATCCGGCACCTCCAGCGGCGGATAGTGGCCGATATCGGGCATCAGCGCGACAGAGATTGGCGCATTGGCCAGATAACGCTCAATCGCATCCGCTGCGGATTTCGGGAGCAAAGGATCGCCCGTGCCCCAGATCAGGAAAGTCGGGGCGGTGACCTTGGCCATTTCGATGGTCGCCTGTTTCCCGTCGCCAATGCGGGCGACCATGGCGATGGGATATTTCTCGTTCGCGCGGCGGTTAAAGTCATAATATTCGGCGCGCGTCTTGGCGCTGATCCGCTTGGGATCGCCGGAGAAGTAGGAGAGATACTCGTTCCAGAAGGTCAGGTTCTGATATTTGGTGCGTTGTGCGTCCGCCTGTGCGGCCAGAAAGCTCTCCGGCATTTTCAGATGATCGGTTTTCACCGGATCAGAGGGCGTGTTGGACAGGATCAGCCGCTCGACCAGATCGGGCCGCCGCGCCGCGAGATACATGCCCATTGTTCCGCCGCTGGAGACACCCACGACGGTGGCCTTCTTCACGTTCAGCCGGGTGAGCAGTTCTTCCGGAATATCAACCGGGTTCACCGTTGTCGCGACCTCGTCACTCACCGAGGCAGAGAGGCCGTAGGCCGGAATGTCATAACGGATGATGCGGTAGCGCCCTTTGAGCAACTGCGTGATCCGGTCCCATGTCCGCAGGCTGCTTTGCGAACCATGCACCAAGAACAGCACCGGCCCCTTGCCCTCATCCTTGTAATGGATCTCGGTGCCCTTGATCACCATGTAGCGGCTGCGTGCATCCTGATATTTGGCGCGCAACGCCTGTACCGTCAGGCGGGGATGTTCAGGCGTGGAGGGCTGGCCCTGTGCAACGGCGGCGGAAGGCAGCGCGGCAAGCAAGGCGGCCATCAGGGCGAGGCGGAGCGGAGCAATCATGGTCTGGCGATTCCAATTGAGCGGCAGGTCATCACCGCGTGACTATCCGCGAAATCGGCGGTTTCCGAAAGGCTGGCCTGACTATCCGACTGGTGGTGAGGGTGTCGCGCTTTGATCGACGCGCGCGCCTGGCTGTGGCGTGACGCTGTCAAAGCACGTAGCATCATGCCTTCAGGGAGTCCGGGCCAATGGAATTCAGCAGACGGAATTTTGCGCTGGGCGCTGCCGGATTGGGGCTCGCCAGCCTGACAAGCCCGCTTTACGCCGCGAAAAAGGTGAACAAGCCCAGGCCGCCTGCCATGCTCGATGTGCTGGTGCTCGGTGCTGGCGCTTCCGGCTTGCAAGCGGCATGGATGCTGGAAGAGCAAGGCCTGAAGGTGAAGGTGCTGGAAGGCCGCAACCGCGTGGGCGGGCGGATCATGACGCTGCTCGATCAGCCCGGTTACCCTGAAATGGGCTTCAATTCGATGGCGGACGGCTATGGCCGGGGCATTGACGTGGCGTCGCGGGCTGGTGTGGAATTGCAGGAAGTCGGCGCGCGTTATCGTCTCGGCAAACCACCCATGCTGTGGTTCGATGGCAAACCGCTCACCCGCGAAGAATGGGCGCGGCATCCCGCCAACCCGTTCCCCGACAGCATGAAGACGATGATGCCCGGCGAACTGGTGTCACGGGTGGTGGCCCAGCATACGCGTCTGAAGGATTGGGCAACTTGGAATGATCCCGCGAACGCCGCGCTCGACATCCCGCTGCACGAATTCCTGCGCGCGCAGGGCTTGTCCGATGCGGCGATCCAGCTCGCCAACAACATCTCGCCCTATTACGGCACCAACTCTTGGGACGTTTCGGCGCTGATGCTGGAGTATAATGACGGCTTCGTGAAGGCGCAGTTTGCCGCTGGTCCGCAGTCGCTCGCGGTCAAGGGCGGCAATATTCACATGGCCACCGGCATGGCCAAGCTGCTCAAGGGCGATGTCATCCTCGGCAAGGAAGTGATTGCGATTGAGAGCGGTCCCACCAGCGCCAAAGTCTGGTGCCGAGATGGGACCACGTTCGAAGCCAAGCGCGTCATTTCCTCGCTGCCCTTTTCCACGCTGCGCCATGTGAAGATCATGCCCGGCCTGTCAGGTGCGCAGGCCGAAGCCGTGGCTCAGCTGCCATATCAGCCGCTCTCGATTGCCTTCCTGACCGCTTCTGCGCCGTTCTGGGAAGAGGATGGCTATGCGCCCGGCATGTGGGTCAACGGTCCGGTCGGCACCGTGCTGCCGCAACGCTATGGCGCGACGCCCGAAGAAATCACCGGCTTTCAGGTGCAAGCACGCGGGGAAATGGCGCATTATTGGGATCGGATGGGCAAAGACGCTGCGCTCGCCATGGTCGTCTCCCAGATAGAAGAGATGCGGCCAGCGGCCAAGGGCAAGCTGAAAGGTGCAGCCTATTTCAGCTGGTGCAAAGAGGCGTTCAATGGTGGCGACTGGGCCTATTTCGGCCCCGGCCATGTCCGCCGCTTTGTCAATGAAATGGCGAAGCCCGCCGGACGCCTGCATTTCTGCGGCGAACATACCGCAACGGGCGCGCGCGGCCTTGAAGGGGCGCTCGAATCCTCCGAACGCGTTACGCTAGAAATCCTTGAAGCCGCATAACGGCCAATCACAGAAACGGGCTTGAACCGATGGACTATGATTATATCCCCCTGCCCCAGCGCCAGCCGCTGAAATGGCCCAATGGCGCGCGGGTTGCGCTGATCCTGACCTTCAATCTGGAGACATGGGATCTCACCAAGGATACAGACAAGCCCTATTATGCGGGAGGTCCGGCGATCCTGCCCGATGTGCTGCCCGGCAATATTCCCGATTTCCCGAACTTCACCTGGCGCGAATATGGCCAGCGTGTCGGCATCTGGCGGCTGATCGAATTGTTCGACAAACTGGGTGTGAAGGCCAGTTGCACCACCAATGCCGTGACGTTCGAACGGCGCAAGGCGATGACCGATGCGGTGCTGGAACGCGGCTGGGAACTGCTCACGCACAATTGGGAGCAAGGCGAGCTTCTCACCAGCTTCGCGCAAGACCCGGCCAAGGAGCGTGACATCGTGCTCCGCTCGCTCGACCAGTTCGAGAAGTTCACCGGACGCAAGTCGAAGGGCTGGCTTTCCTCCTCGCTGCGGGGCACGCTTCAGACCGCGGACATTCTCGCGGAGCAAGGCTGCACCTTCTACTGCGACATCATGAATGATGATCAGCCCTATCTCCTGCGCACGCCCAACGGGCCGATCGTCTCCGTCCCCTACTCCAACGAGATCAATGATTTCACCTTCATCACCCGCAAGAATTATACGACCGACCAGTTCCGCGATGCGCTGATCGAGGAACTCGACGTGCTCTATGAAGAGGGTGCCGTGACGGGGCGGATCATGAATGTCGGGCTTCACCCGCATGTCTCTGGCCGGGCGCACCGCGTCCGCGCGCTGCGTGAATTTATCGAGCATGCCAAGTCTCTCCCCGGAGTGTGGTGGGCCACGCGCGAGGAAATTGCCGACTGGTATCTCGCCAACCACGAGACGCACATTCCCGGACAATTGGCATGAGCAAGCCGCGCACCATTCTGATCGTGGGCGGCGGCATTGCAGGCATGACCGCAGCCGCAGCACTCGCGCAGCAGGGCTTTGCCGTGACCCTGCTCGAAAGCGCCCCCCAGTTCGGGGAGATTGGCGCGGGGCTGACGCTCACCCCCAACGCGATGAAGGGCCTCGATTTCATCGGCATTTGCGAAGAAGCCGCCGCTGTGGCCGTCGAGCCCAGCCGCCAGCGCATCCAGCATTGGCAGGATGGCCGCACGCTCGTCGCCATGGATCGCTCCACTCAGCGTGAGAAATATGGCGCGCCCTATATCACCGTCCACCGCGCAGACTTGCATGGTGTGATGACCAAGGCAGCCGAGGCCGCAGGCGTGACGATGATCGCTGGGGCCGAAGTCGTGGATAGCGCAGGCACAAGCGTGACGCTGGCCGATGGGCGCAGCTTTTCCGCTGACGTGTTGGTTGGCGCGGATGGGGTGAAGAGCGTCATCCGCCGCCGCTTCGGCGATGATGCCCCGCACTTCACGGGGCATGTCGCATGGCGCTGTCTGGTGCCGGTTACGCCGGAGATTCAGGATCTGTCGGACTTTCCCGGTATCATCATCGGCCCCGGTGCGATGATGAACCGCTACAATGTGCGGGGATCGAAGATCATGAACTTCGTCTTCTTCGCGCGGCAGGAAGGGTGGAATCAGGAAGGCTGGACCACGCCCGCTGATCAGGACGAGCTGAAGGCGATCTATGGCCATTGGTGCGACGATGCGCAGCGCCTGCTGATGGCCGCCAGCGCGCAACCCATGTTCAAATGGGCGATCAATGCGCGCAAGCCGATGGACAATTGGGTGCTGGATGGCAATGTCACGCTGCTGGGAGATGCCGCGCACGCCATGACGCCTTTTCTGGGGCATGGGGCCGCTTGCGGAATTGAGGATGCCGTGGTGCTCGCCCGCGCGCTGGCCGCGTCCGACACGGCGGCGGAAGGGCTCTCCCGCTATCAGGCGGCGCGTCATGAGCGCGCGACCTTCATCCAGCTGGAATCGAACGCCAATGCAGACCGGATGCAGGGGCAAGATACCGATCTGTTCGGTCTGGGCGAGATGAAGGATGAAGAATCGCTCGGCCTCTTCACATATGATCCGAGGACCGTCGCGGTATGAGCGTCCCCCAGCCCTATGACGGCCATAGCATCGCACCCGAAACCTTGGCCTTTCTGGCTCAGCCCCACAAGCTGCTGATCGGCAATGCGTGGGTGGATGGCAGCGGGGAGATGAAGACGCGCGATCCTGCGACCGGACTGGTGCTGGCTCGCTTTGCAACTGGCGGAGCGGCAGAGGTAGACCGCGCCGTGCAGGCCGCGCGCGCTGCGTTCGACGGGCCATGGCGGCGGATGACGGTGGCGGAGCGCACAGCCCTGCTCTTCACACTCGCGCGGACCATGGAGGCGAATGCCACACTGCTGACCGAGCTCGACATTCTCGACAATGGGATGCCGTCCTTCATCGCCGGGCTGACCACAGCCAATTGCGTGGAGATGGTCGATTATTACTCAGGCGCAATCATGCGGATCGAGGGCACGACCATCGCTCCGCCGCGCCATATCGCGGCCGAAACCGAGGCGCTCACCTATACGCTGCGGGAGCCCGTGGGTGTCGCCGGACTGATCGTACCGTGGAACGTGCCGCTTTCCACCGCGATCCTGAAGCTCGCCCCGGCTCTCGCAGCTGGCTGCACGGTGGTGATGAAGCCATCGGAGGAAACGCCGCTCTCTGCGCTCGCGCTTGGCCAGATGATCCTTGAAGCCGGCTTTCCGGCGGGTGTCGTCAACATCGGCAACGGACTGGGTGCGGAGGCGGGGGGCGCGCTCGCCCGGCAACCGGGCGGGGGCAAGAGCTGCGCCCCCAGCCCCA
>CALMZE010000210.1 GCA_937870585.1 uncultured Sphingomonadales bacterium
TCAACGGCGCGCGATGCGGGCATTGCGGGCATGGAATTCCTCCGCTCAATCCCCGGCACGGTCGGCGGCTTTGTGCGGATGAACGGCGGTGCTTATGGCGGCGGGGGGTATGAGATTCTTGTGGATTGTGGCGTGGGGGCGGGCAAAGGGGGACTTGGGGTGCTTCCCCGGGGGGAACCCCCTTTCACATATCGCCATTCCGAATTGCCCGAAGGGGCCATCGTGGTCGCCGCGCGCTTCAAGGGCAAGCCGGGTGAGCCAACCGCCATTCAGGCCGAGATGGATCGCATTTCCGCCAGCCGCGAAGCCAGCCAGCCGCTGCGCAGCAAAACGGGCGGCTCCACCTTCAAGAATCCGGAAGGGCACAAGGCCTGGCAACTGGTGGATGAAGCTGGATGCCGGGGCTTGCAGATCGGCGGCGCACAGGTTTCCGAAAAGCACACCAATTTCCTGATCAACACGGGCGACGCCACGAGCGCGGACATCGAGGCGCTGGGCGAAGAGGTCCGCGCGCGGGTGAAAGCGAAAAGCGGCGTTGACCTGCATTGGGAAATTCAACGCGTGGGGAGAGTGAAGTGAGGTGCTTTTTCCACACCGCTCGTCCTGAGCTTGTCGAAGGACCGTTTTTCCTTTCGCGCAGTTTGAAGAAGGGCAGGGCTTCGACAAGCTCAGCCCGAACGGAGTTTTGTGATGAGTGAGCAGACCCACGTCGCAGTCTTGATGGGCGGCTTGTCCAAGGAGCGCCCTGTCTCGCTCATGAGCGGTAACGGCGTGGCTGATGCGCTGGGGCGCAAGGGCTATCGCGTCACGCGGGTCGATATGGACCGCGATGTGGCGGCCAAGCTCGCGGCAGCCAAGCCCGACGTGGGGTTCAACGCGCTTCACGGCGTGCCCGGCGAAGATGGCAGTATTCAGGGCCTGATGGACCTGATGGGGCTGAAATATACGCATTCGGGCATGGTCACCTCGGTGATTGCTATCGACAAGGAACTCACCAAGCAGCGCCTCGTCCCCGCAGGCGTACCGATGCCCAAGGGCACGATTGTCTCCTCTGCCTCGCTGTTTGAAGCCGATCCGTTGCCGCGCCCTTATGTGCTCAAGCCCGTCAATGAAGGTTCTTCGGTCGGCGTCGCCATCGTCAAGGATGACAGCAATTACGGCAATCCCATATCGCGGGATGCAACCGGCCCGTGGCAGGAATTTGACGAACTGCTCGCCGAGCCTTTCATCAAGGGCCGCGAACTGACCGCCGCCGTGCTGGGCGGCAAGGCGCTGTGCGTGACCGAGTTGAAGCCCAAGAGCGGCTTTTACGATTTCGATGCGAAGTACACCGATGGCATGACCGAACATGTCTGCCCTGCCGAAATCCCGACAGACATCGAAGCGCGGATGCTTGAACTGGCGCTGCAATGCCACACGCTGCTGGGCTGCAAGGGCGCGTCGCGCACCGATTTTCGCTGGGATGATGAATTGGGGCTGGACGGCATTTTCGTGCTGGAAACCAACACCCAGCCGGGCATGACGCCGCTCAGCCTTGTGCCCGAACAGGCGAAGTATCTGGGCATTTCATACGAAGATCTGGTTGATATGATCGTGAAGGAGGCGCTGGCATGAGTGCGAAGAACACCATCAAGCGGGGCAAGCCTGCGGCCCGCCCGACGCGGCGACCGGCGCAACCCAAGGCGCGGCGCGCTTCGTTCATGGATCGCCTGCCGGTCAAATCTGAAACGGTGGAGCGGGTCGTCAGTCGCGGCCTGGTCGTTACTGTCGCCGTCGCGGCGCTGGGGATTGCCTGGATGGCCGGCGTCCCCGGATATCTCGGCACCGAAGCCGCCAAGGCTGCGGGGCGCGCGGGCTTTCAGGTCAAGCGCGTCGAGGTCAACGGCGTGGACCGGATGGACCGGCTGACTGTGTATGGCATTGCGCTCGATCAGCATTCGATGGCGATGCCGCTGGTCGATCTGGATCGGGTGCGGGGGCGCCTGATCGAGCATGGCTGGATTGAGGATGCGCGCGTGTCCCGGCGCCTGCCCGATACGCTGGTGGTCGATATTGTCGAGCGCAAGCCTGCCGCCATCTGGCAGAATAATCAGAAATTGTCTCTGATTGACGAACATGGTGTGGTGCTGGAGCGCGTTGACCCCAATGCCATGCCCGATCTGCCGCTTCTGGTCGGCCCGGATGCCAAGCAGGCGGCAGGCGAATTCGGGCGACTGATCGAACGGGCACCATCGCTCAAGAACCGGATCGTCTCCGCCTCTCGCATTGGCGGGCGGCGCTGGGACGTGCGGTTTGACAGCGGCGAAACACTGGCGCTGCCCGAAGGCGAGGATATGGCAGGGGAAGCCTTTATCCGCTTTGCGCGCATCGACGGCGTGGAAGGCCTGCTGGGCCGCAACTTTGCGCGGTTCGATATGCGCAATCCGGATCGCATGGTGATCCGCAAGGTGCGCGCCGAAACCGCGCCCGCCGCATCGGACAAGGCGGACGATGACAAAACTTCGAGCACAACCACTGACAGCGGGGAGACGGTCTGATGGCACAGGCAAATGGCGGCAGGATCGTTACCGCGCTGGACGTGGGGACGTGGAAAGTCTCTGCTCTAATCGCTGAATTGCAGGATAATGGCGAGATGCAGGTGCTCGGCACTGGTCAGCGCGAAAGCCGGGGCGTCAAGCGCGGCTATGTGGCGGATATGGACGCCACGGAAAAAGCCATCCGCGAAACGGTGGAACAGGCCGAACGGATTGCGGGCACCAATATCGAGGATGTGTGGGTCAATTTCTCAGCGGGCGGCCTCGCCAGCGACATTGCCCCGGTGGAGGTCGAACTCGCTGGGCATCGCATCGAACAGAGCGATATTGACGAGCTGCTCTCGGCAGGGCGCGGCCTGCTGCACCCTGATGGTCGCATGATCCTGCACGCGCAGCCCACCATGTACACGCTCGACGGGCTGAATGGCGTGAAGAACCCGCTCGGCCTTCATGCCGATACGCTGTCGGTCGATATTCATGTCGTGCTGGCGGATGGCTCTCCGGTGCGCAATCTCGATCTGTGCGTGCGGCGTGCGCATCTGGAAGTGAAGTCGATTGTGGCAGCACCTGTAGCGACCGGCCTGTCGTGCCTGTCCGAAGAAGAGCGTGAACTCGGCGTCGCGCTTGTTGAAATGGGCGCGGGCGTCACCAATGTCTCGCTGTTCATCGGCGGAATGCTGGTCGGGCTGACCTCGCTGCCGTTCGGCGCATCGGACATTACCGATGACATTGCCTCTGCCTTTGCCACCAAGCGCGAACATGCCGAACGCATCAAATGCTTCTTCGGTTCGGCGACGGCTTCCCCGCGCGACAATCATGACATGATCGACATGCCGCCGATGAGCGAGGATGATGGCGGGGCCGATGTGAACCGCATCACGCGCGCGCAACTGATTGCGGTCATCCGCCAGCGGCTCGATCATATGATGGGTGAAATTGCCCGCACGCTCAAGGATATGGGCTTTACCGGCCCGGTGGGGCGGCAGGCAGTGCTGACCGGCGGCGGAGCCGAACTGAAGGGTCTCGCCGATTTTGCGCAGGGTGCGCTGGGCCGTGCCGTGCGCATTGGCCGTCCGCGCCGGATGCCGGGCCTGCCTGATGCGCATAGCGGCCCGGGCTTTTCCACGCTGGCCGGGCTCGTCCATTATGCGGCGTCAAATCCGGTTGATCTGCGCACGATTGCGCCGAGTCATCAGATTGTCACATCGGCAGCGCGCGGCGGCGTGATGCAGCGTTTCCTGCGTGCGTTCCGAACAGGATATTGAGGTTTGCTTTCCGCCCAAACACTAATTATTGGGGTAAACGATTCATAAATCACGACGAACCGTTGTTCCATCGCGTGAACCGGCTCCAGAAGTGGTGCATGAAGTGTTTTGGGGGAATTTCCGGTCCGCCTGTACCTTTGGGGAGATAGCGAGATGAGCATCGAGTTTGTAGCACCCGAGATTGACGAACTCCGCCCGCGGATCAGCGTCATCGGCGTCGGCGGGGCAGGGGGCAACGCTATTGCCAACATGATCGCCAACAATGTTCAGGGTGTCGATTTCATCGTCGCCAACACCGATGCTCAGGCGCTCAACACGGCGACGGCAGATCGCCGCATTCAGCTTGGCCTCAAGATCACGCAGGGCCTGGGGGCTGGTTCGCGTCCGGAAATAGGCCGTGCTGCCGCTGAAGAAGCGCATGATCTGGTCGAAAAGGCTCTGGATGGCGCGCATATGTGCTTCATTGCAGCCGGTATGGGCGGTGGCACCGGCACGGGGGCGGCTCCGGTCATCGCCAAGGCCGCGCGCGACAAGGGTATCCTGACCGTTGGTGTCGTCACCAAGCCGTTCAGCTTTGAAGGTTCGCGCCGCATGAAGTCCGCCGAAGCGGGCATTGCCGAACTGCAAAAGCATGTCGACACGCTGATCGTTATCCCCAACCAGAATCTGTTCCTGATCGCCAACCCCTCCACCACCTTCAAGGAAGCCTTTGAAATGGCGGACGAGGTGCTGCAACAGGGCGTGCGCGGCATCACCGATCTCATGATCATGCCGGGCCTGATCAACCTCGACTTTGCAGACGTCCGCTCGGTCATGGGTGAAATGGGCAAAGCCATGATGGGCACGGGCGAAGCCGATGGCGAAAACCGCGCCATCGAAGCCGCTGAAAAGGCGATTGCCAACCCACTGCTCGATGGCGTGTCGATGCGCGGTGCCAAGGGCGTGATCGTCTCCATCATCGGCGGCGAAGACATGCGCCTGATGGAAGTCGATGAAGCGGCCAGCCACATCAAGGAACTGGTCGATCCCGATGCGAACATCATCTGGGGTTCGGCATTCAATCCGGAACTCGAAGGCAAGATTCGCGTGTCCGTGGTGGCAACCGGCATCGACGCTGAAGCCGCCGTTGCACCGGAACCGGCCCGTGTCTTCTCCTTCCCCGCCGCCAAGAAGCCGGTTGAAGTGGAAGCAGAAGCGCCTGCTCCGGTCGAAGAGGTTGCCGCTGCTCCGGACCCGGTTGTGGACGTGGCGCCGCCTGCGCCCGTCGCTGCGCCAAAGCCTGCCATCTTTGAAGCCATTCCGGCCAAGCATGTTGCACCGGCTGAAGCGGCGGCTCCGGCCCCTGCTCCCGCTCCGATGCGCACCTTCTCGGACAATGCGGCGCCCGGCTTTTCGAGCATTCCCGTCTCGCTGACGCCGCCCGCACCAGTGGCTCCGGCTCCGACGGCAGGTGAAGAACTGCTGCTGACGCCAGCTGCTGCCATTGAAGGCCCGGTGGAAACCATTCCGGCGCTGCATAAGGCAAGCGAAGCGCCCAAGGCTCCCGAAGCAGACAGCCCGCTCCGTGCGCGCGTCTTCTCTGATGATGCGCCCGCGCCGACGGCCGTGGAGCCAGTTGCGGTTGAAGACAAGCCAGCACCGCGCATCGCGCCTGCCGCCGCAGGGACGTTGTTTGAACGCATGTCCAACGTGGCCCGCACAATGGCGCGCGGCACCGAACCGGCTGATGGCAAGGATCCGCTGGATATTCCGCGTTTCCTCAATCGTCAGAACAACCAGTAATCCGGACCGGACCAATCGTCCGATCCGCCAGCGGCTCCATCCCTCGGGATGGGGCCGTTTGGTCTTTATGCGGGCTCGCTCCGGCGAAACCCTGCGTGCCCGCTCTTGCATTTTGGCAAGTTTGCGCCACTTGGGCATGATGATGTCGGTCGCACGCACAAAATTCATCCCAACGTCGCTTGTGGCGATGATCCTTGCCATGCCCTTGCACGCCTGGGGGCAACGCGCAGGCGAAGTGATGGTGCCCGGTGGCGTAATGCCGTCTGGCACATTGCCCGCCGTGCTGAGCCCCTCCGACACGTTGGCGCAGAATTTGCGCATCCTCGCGTCCAACCCGCGCGATGTGACCGCTTTGACGCAGGCCGGGATCAGCGCGCTGGCCGTAGGAGACCCCAATGCCGCGCTGGGCTTTCTCGCGCGGGCGGAGCAGCTTTCTCCTACTAATGGGCGGGTCAAGGCGGCGCTGGGCTCAGTTATGGTCATGATGGAACGGCCTCGTGATGCGATACCGTTTTTCAGTCAGGCGCTGGCGCTTGGCATTCCTGAAACGCTGTTTGCGAAAGATCGGGGCCTCGCCTTCGATCTGCTGGGCGATCCGCGCGCGGCGCAGCGGGACTATGCGCTGGCGCTGCGGCAGGGGCGTGACCCGGAGACGGTGCGGCGCATGGCATTGTCGCTGGGGATAACCGGGGCCAAGGATCAGGCTCTCACCATGCTCGATCCGCTGATCCGTCAGCAGGATCAGGCGGCATGGCGCGCCCGGGCCTTTATTCTGGCGATGACGGGCGATCAAAGGGGCGCTGATCGGATCATCCAGCAGGTTGCTCCGCCTGAAATGGTGGGCACTATGTCCAGCTTCCTGCGCCGCTTGCCATCTTTGTCGGTCGCGGCGCGCGCCAGTGCCGTGAATTTCGGGACAATGCCCGCCAGCGGCCCGGTTTATGCGGCCCAGGCCTCAACAAGTTCGATGCGCGCCATTCCTGTTTCGATGACGGACTCGCTGACCCATCAGGAAGCGGCCGTCTCAAGCCCGGCGGCGCTTTCAGACGATAACAGCCGCAAGTCACGGCGCGCCAACCGCCGCAGGCCGGATCGGGATATGGTGGCAGAAGCCCGCCCGGTGCAGGCTGAACCTGCGCCCGCCTTTGATGACCGGGCAGCGCGGGACACGCGGCGAGACCGCAAGCCGAGGACGCGCGATGAAAAGGTGGCAGCCCTCAACGCGCTCTATGATCAGGGCCGGTCGCCCGCCGTTGCACCGGCTTCGGCCCCTGCGCCGCGACCAGCGGCTCCCGTCCAGCAAGCCGCCATGGTGACGTCCCGTCCGGCTTCCGAACCGTTGCCGACACGCGAAGACCCGCCCGAGCCGGTCTTTGAGATTTCGGCCGCCCCGGTGGCTGTTCCGGCTTCTGCACGACCAACACAGAGTGCCACCCTTGCTTCGCCGCCGCGTGTGGCGTTGACCGCTCCTGCGCCGCGCCCGATTGTGACGGGACCAGTCGCGTCACCGCCGGTTGCTGTGGTTCAGCCTTCGAATGCAGTGGTGGCTCCTATCGTGACGGCTCCGCCAACAGCGGCCCCGGTTCCGGCCATGGTCGCTCCGCGCGCGCCTGCACCAGTGGTCGCGGCCCCGGTCTCGACACCTGCGTCTGCGCCTTCCCCGGCAGTGATCAGCCCAACCAGTGTTGCGCCGTCGCCCGCGCCAGTTCCGCCTGCCAGTGTCCAGCCGCAGATTGCGCTTGTTGAGGCTCGCCCCCCGGTCACCGCACCTGCACCTGTACCCCCTCCGGCTGCGCAAGCGGCAACGCGTGTGGGCGATATGGTGGCGACCTCTGGTCCTGCGCCGTTGCCTGATCAGGCGCGTCCCGCTGGCGTCTTGATGGGGCCACCTGTGCCTGAAGACGTCAGCCCGGTTCAAATTGTCCTCGCGCCGCGACCAGCGCAGCCTCCTTCTGTCGCGCCGCCCCCAGTTCCTGCGCCTTCGGTTCAGATTGCCGCCGCTCCGGTGGCAGAGCCGATTCCGGCCGCGCCTGTTGAGGCCATCACCCAGGCCGTGCCTGCCGCGCCCGATGCGACGCCGGTTGCAGCACCTGTGGAAGAAAAGGGCCTCGAAAGCCTTCTGAATGATCTGACCCCCGAAGCCGAGCGTCCTGCCGGGGCCGTGCTGGGCGATGCCGAATTCCGCAAGGCCCGCGCCATCGCCAAGAAGAAGGCCGATGCAGACGCCAAGGTGAAGGCCGCCGAAGATGCAGAGGCGCTCGCCAAGAAGGAAGAGGAAGAGGCCAAGAAGCGCGAACTCGCCAAGCACCCCGCGCGCTATTGGGTGCAGGTGGGCACGGGCAATTCGAAGGGCGGGGCCGCGCCCACGATCCGCAAGGTGCGCGAACAGGCGGGGGATACGCTCTCCCGCTATGGCTCTGCGACCGTGCCGTGGAAGGCGACGCAGCGGCTTCTCGTCGGCCCGTTCGGCAGTGAGGCCGAAGCGAAGAAGGCCGTCAATGCACTGGCCAAGAAGGGCGTGAACGCTACCACCTTTGCCAGCACAGCCGGGCAGGAAGTCAGCAAGCTGGCCACCAAGTGAGTTTGCGCGTAAGGGCGCGCGCGTGACCCAGACCCGCGCCCCCTATGCCTCCAATCCCGACGCCAGCCGGGGCCGCCTCCATGCCGAGCCAGACAAAGGCGTGCGCGGCCCGCGCACAGCGTTTCAGCGCGATCGGGACCGGATCATCCACTCCATCTCGTTCCGGCGTTTGAAGCACAAGACGCAAGTGTTCGTCGCGCCCGATGGTGATCATGTCCGCACCCGGCTGACGCACAGTCTGGAGGTGGCGCAAATCGGCCGCACCATCGCGCGCACGCTGGGGCTGGATGAGGATCTGACTGAGGCCTTGTGCCTGGCGCATGACATTGGCCATCCGCCCTTCGGCCACGCCGGGGAACGCGCGCTGGAAGAGGCGATGGCAGGCGCTGGAGGCTATGATCATAACGGCCACAGCCTGCGCGTGCTGATGCGGCTGGAATGCCCCTATCCGCTGTGGGACGGGCTCAACCTCAGCTGGGAAACGCTCGAAGGGCTGGCCAAGCATAATGGCCCGATTTTAGCACCGGGCTGGGCGCTGGCGGAAGCCGATGCCGCCTTTCCGCTCGATCTCACCAGTCATGCGTCGCTCGAAGCGCAGGTGGCAGCGATTGCCGATGACATCGCGTACGACAATCATGACATTGATGATGGGGTGCGTGCAGGCCTGCTCGATTTTGAGGAGGTGTTGACGCTGCCGCACATCAAGGCCGTATGGGACCGGGTGTGCGCCACCTATCCGCGCGCAGAGCCCCGCCGTTTGCGAGCCGAGCTGATCCGCCAGAATATCGGTGAAATGGTGAATGACGTGATCGCCGCCACTCGCGCGCGGGTGGCTGAGGCGGGCATCGAAACGGCGGACGATGTGCGCGCGGCGGGGCGACAGTTGGGCGGTTTTTCAGACGCGATGGCTGTGACGGAGAAGGCGCACAAGGCCTTCATGTATGAGCGGCTCTATCACCACCCGTCGCAACTGGACGCGGCGGAAGCCTGCCGCACGGTGATTTCCACCTTGTTCGCGGCGTATCAGGATGATCCCACGCTGCTCCCCGCCGAATGGCGCGCGGCCATGCCGGAAGGGGCGGTCGCGCGCACGCGCCATATTGCGGATTTTGTGGCCGGGATGACAGACCGCTACGCAATTGCGCGGTTTCGGGATTTGGCAGGGCCGGTGGATTTGCCGGAGATTTTTTGATCATATCCCTATGATCGTTCATGCTGAGCTTGTCGAAGCACTGCTTTTCCTGATGCTCTGGTGGCCAGAGAAAGACAGTGCTTCGACAGGCTCAGCACGAACGGAGTGGTAACACTAACGCCCCAGAATCTTCCGCTCCCGCGCCACCCATGTCGCAAAGGATGGGCGGGCGAGGATCGACTCCACCCAAGCATAGGTGCGCGGCCAGGCGCTCTTGTCCACCGCGCA
>CALMZE010000211.1 GCA_937870585.1 uncultured Sphingomonadales bacterium
GCGGCTCGAGCTTGATGACGTCCGCGCCCATATCCCCCAGCAACTGGCCGCAAAAAGGCCCCGCAATCAGCTGACCGAGTTCGATGACCCGGATATCCTTCAATGCACCCTTGTTCATGCGATCCATTCCATGCGTTCTATTCAAGTGGTTCAGGCAGTGGCTGTGCCGGGAAAGGCTGGAGCCTTGGCGACCATGCCGGGCAGAGTGCGATCCATAACCCCGCCCAGCCAGGCATTGGCTTCGATCATGCCCGCCAGATCAAGGCCTGTCGTGATGCCTGCCCGGTCGAGCATATAGATCACATCTTCGCTCGCGACATTGCCAGCAGCGCCCGGCGCAAAGGGGCAGCCGCCAAGACCGCCAAGCGCGCCGTCAATCACGGTCGCACCCGCGCTTATCGCCGCCCAGACATTGGCAAGGCCCGTGCCGCGGGTATTGTGGAAATGGCAGCGCACCGGAATTTCGCCCACGGCGGCACGGATACTGGTCACGAGTTGCGCGACATGCGCCGGATTGCCAACGCCGATCGTGTCAGCGAGCGCAATTTCCACCGGCTCCGCTTCAGCCAGTTGCCGCGCCATGGCGACGACACGATCCTGGGCGACCTCGCCTTCGAAAGGGCATCCAAATGAAGCGGCAATCGTCGCTTGCGCGCGACGCCCTTCCTGCTTGGCGAGCGCAATAATGGCTTTGGCAGCCTCTACCGATTCCGCGCTGGTCTGGCCCTGATTGGCGATGGCGAACCGGTCTGATGCCACGCACACCGCACCCAGTTCATTGATGCGACCGGTTGCCAGCGCTCGTTCTGCGCCACGCAGATTGAGGACGAGGCCGATATAGGTCACGTCATCGCGATCTGGCAGTCCCGCGCAAACAGCATCTGCATCCGCCATTTGCGGCACCTTCTTCGGATTGACGAAGCTCGTGACTTCGATGCGGCGTACGCCAAAGCCAATGGCGCGCTCGATCAGCGTCAGCTTGTCCTGCGTGGAAATCAGCGCCTTTTCGTTCTGAAGACCGTCCCGGGGGCCGACTTCGACAAATTCAATCTGTGTCTGCATGGTCATGGGCCTATCAAAACGGTATACAGAAATCCAGATCATTCGACGCATAGCGTCATATTCAGGAATCTTTGTATACAATATGGGCGCGACATTGAGCAAACTGATAGCACGCTCCCATCGCTTCAATTGGACTTGGCAGGGCGTCCCTCGCAGGGATTGACCAGCAGCCTGCTACGCCTGCAATTGCATCGGTGCGGCAGGCGTGAGAAGCGAATGAGGCCGAGCCCTGTGTCGATGAGCATCCGGGGCGGCAGGAGAGGGGACGCATGTCCAGACATCATCAACCAACGATCATGACCGGCATTGCGCTGTTGCTGCCTATCACGCTGACCACAATGGCCATCGTGCTGCTCGCCCCGGTTGTGCCCAAGCTGATGGACGAGTTCAAGAGCGTCCCCAACCACGAATATCTGGTGCCGATGGTGCTGACGCTGCCTGCCTTGTGCGTGGCTTTGCTCTGCCCGCTGGCGGGAATTCTGGGGGACTATTTTGGCAGGCGCAAACTGCTGCTCTTTTCTTTCCTGCTCTATGCCGGTGTTGGTCTCGCCCCGGTGTTCCTGACCGATCTCAAGATGATCCTGATCTCGCGCATCGGTGTCGGCATTGCCGAAGCGCTGATCTACGTGCTCTCCACCACGATGATTGGGGATTATTACAAGGGTGCAGAGCGCGATAAATGGCTGGCGGGGCAAACGGCCTTTGCGTCTGTGTCGGCCCTGATTTTCTTCAATCTGGGCGGCGTGCTGGGCGAACATGGCTGGCGGACGCCTTTCTGGGTGTACAGTTCCGCGCTCATCATGTTCCTGCTGGTCTGGCGTTTTACTTGGGAGCCTTCAGGCGATGCGCACCCCGATGATGAGGCAGAGGAGGCCCCGCATAATCTCAGCTGGGCGGGCTTCCCTTGGGCGAAGATGGCGCTGATCGTTGGCATTACCATTTACGGCTCGATCTTCTTCTACACCGTGCAAATTCAGGCCGCGAGCGGGCTTGCGGCACTGGGATTGACGAGCCCGGCGCGGATCGGGTTCCTTACGTCCATCGCGAGCATCGGCGTGCCGCTCGGCACCTTCATCTATTCGCGGATCGGACGAATGGGCGTGGGGCGCTTGCTGCTGATCGAATTCGGGCTGCTCGCAATTGGCTTCATGATGATGGGCCGGGCGAGCGACGTGCCCTTGTTCCTGATTGGCTGCTTCATCAACCAGTTGGGTGCAGGGCTGCTTCTGCCAACCTTGCTGGTCTGGTCTATGAGCATCCTGCCTTTCGCCATTCGCGGGCGCGGCACCGGCTTCTGGCAATCAGCCTTTGCGCTGGGTCAGTGGCTCAGCCCGCTTGCTGTCACCTACTTTGCATTGCGGAATGGCGGGATTATGGGGAGTTTTCAGATCCTCTCTTATGCCGCGGCGGCTGGTGTCGTTATCGCGCTGATGGCGTCGCGGATGCGCGGGGTAGAGGCTGATGGCTGATCGTCTTGCCGGAAAAATCGCAGTCGTAACGGGCGCGGCGGCCGGGATAGGACAAGGCTGCGCCCGCCTGTTTCGGGACGAAGGCGCAACCGTGATCGGTGTGGACCGCGCCGGGGCGGATGTGGATTGTGATCTGACGGACGAGGCTGCGGTGAACGCGCTCTTTGCGGACCTCGGAGCCACGCATGGCCGCATCGATATCCTCGTCAACGCGGCGGCCTTTGCGACCTTCGCGTGGATTGAAGATCTGTCCTATGCGGACTGGAAATCGACGTTGACGGGTGAGCTCGACATCGTCTTTCTTCCCGTGCGCGCAGCGTGGCCATGGCTGAAAGCGAGCGGGGCGGCCTCGATCATCAACTTCGCCTCAGCCAATGCCCGCCACGCGCTGGAGGGCTCGCCTGCGCTGGCCCATTGCGCAGGGAAAGGCGGCGTTCTGGCGATGACACGGCAACTGGCGATGGAAGGCGCGCCGCATGGCATCCGCGCCAACAGTATCGCGCCCGGCTTCATCCGGACAGCAGCCACCGCGCGTCATCTGGAGGCCGACCCTGCTTTTGAAGCGACGGTGCTCGCCAAGAATATGCTCAAGCGGCTGGGTGAGCCGGACGATGTGGCCTGGGCTGCCGTTTGGCTGGCGAGCAATGAAGCGCGCTATGTGACGGGTGCCGATATCGCTGTGGATGCAGGCGCGACGGCGTGGTGAGCGTCTGCCCTTAAAAGGGCAGGTTCAGCCGCGCCAAGGCACCTTCGATCTTTCCCGCGATCTGATCGGGAGCGCCATGCTCCAGCTGGAGCTTGCCAACCGCAATGCTGGTTTCCACCACATCGCGGCAGCGCTCATAGCGCCGGGCTTCATAGGCTAAGAGGCCTGAGGCGATATCGGGCGCTGCGGCGAGTTCTTCGGCGAGGACCAGCGCGCTTTCCACTGCCATACCCGCGCCAGATGCCAGATGCGGTGTGGTTGCATGAACTGCGTCGCCCAGCAGCACGATATGGCCGCTGGACCAAGGGCGAGGTTGCAATGCGGCGGCGAGCGGACGGTAATTGATCCAGTCGGCGCGCGTCATATTTTCGCGGATCCATCCGGCGTTGCCACCAAAGCCTGCGAGATGGCCCTTGAGCGTGTCAAAGAGTTCCTCATCGGTGAAATGAGCCTCGCGCTGCTCATGCGGGGTCAGCATCCACATATAGACCTTGTCTTCAGCGCAATTGGTGATGCCCGCCGGGTTCGGCCCGCCAAAATAAAACTCTCCGGTTGAAAGCTCCGGGGGCTTGCGGATCGATATGCGCCAGCAGCCCTGTCCGGTCGGCGCGGCTTCGGCCATGTGGGGGAAAGCAAGTCGGCGGACGCCTGAGAAGACGCTATCTGCGCCGACGACCAGATCATAACGCCCGCTGCTGCCATCGGAAAATGTGACGTCTACGGCATTCTCAACGGGCGACAGAGCCGAGACCGTCAGCCCAAGGCGGACATCGATGCCAAGCGCGCGCACACGCTCCTGCATCAAATGATGGAGATCGGGGCGCATGATCCCGCCTGTTGCCGGCAGGCCTTCTTCAATGGCGGGCTCTTCCAGATCGCGCAGCAGCAACCCATCAAATCGATAGATGCGGGAGCGGCTGGTGATCGCGCCCTTGGCTTTGATCGCATCGATCAGACCCAGCCTTGCATAGGCGCGCAGTGTTGGCCCGGTGATGGTGATACCTGCGCCGTAAACGCGCCAATCCGGATCAATGTCGATCAGGTCTACTGGTACGCCCTGTTCGGCGAGCCTTATGGCTGACGCCATGCCGCCAATGCCGCCGCCCACGATCAAGGCCTTTCCGATCTGCGCCATGCGCGCCTCCTCCATTCTATTCTGTGCGGGTCGCGCTATCGGGCGCGCGGGCCGGTGGGAAACCTATTGAGTGAATGTGTGAAATCGGGCGCGTCGATCCTTCGCATCCTGTGTGGCCCCGGTGCAACAGCGCGCAGCGTCGATACGACCTATCGACACAATCAATGTGACTTGGTGGGGCTCCTGTCAGAGAGCGACGGTCAGGAATTTAAACGGCTTGGGGAGGAAACCATGCGACGCATATTGTTGGCCACGACGGCACTCGCCTTTACAATGACGGCAGCACCTGCTTTCGCTCAGAGCGCGGAAGATGAGGGCGGCATCGAAGAAATTCTGGTGACAGCGCAGAAGAAGGAAGAGTCGCTGCAAAAGGCTGCGATCGCCATTGATGCGGTCAGCGGAAGTGAGTTGATCCAGCAAGGCGTCACCAACGCGCTGGACATCGGCAAAGTCTCTCCGGCGGTAAATTTCAGCAATGGCGGCGGCACCAACACCAGCATCTTCATGCGCGGCGTGGGCGCGATCACCAACAACAACTATCTCGATCCAGCGGTGACGCCGTCCTATGATGGCGTTGTGCTCGGGCGCGGCTCGGGCGCGTTTTCGGCGGGCTTTTATGATCTGGCGCGCGTTGAAGTGCTCAAAGGGCCGCAGGGCATCCTCTATGGCCGCAATGCGACGGGCGGGGCTGTCAACATCATCCCGAACAAGCCGAAGCTGGGTGATAGCGGTGCGGGTTTCAACGTCTCGTTCGGCAACTATGATGCCGTGAACGCTGAAGGCTATCTCAACCTTTCAACGGGTGAGACGAGCGCGCTGCGCGTCTCTGCCATGCGGCAGGTGCATGATGGCTATAACCGCGATGGCAGCGATGATCTGGATCGCTCAGGCGTACGCGGCCAGTTCCTGTTCGAACCTTCAGACGCGCTCTCGGTCAAACTGGGCGCCGACTGGACCAAGCTGAAGGGCAATGGTGCTGGCGCGACCTATGTTGGCAACTTCCTGCCGGGGCCGGGCGGATACACCTTCTTGCCCTCCAGCTTTGATGACAGCGAAGGCCTGAACACGGCGGCGGCGAACGCTTATCGTCAGACCGCGCTCGGTGCGCCGGGCTTTGGCTTTCTGACGCCGCTCAACAAGGAGCAGTCGCTCGACTTCACCTATTGGGGCGTGAATGCGGAAATCGGGATCAAGACCGGTATTGGCCAGATCACGATCATCCCGGCCTATCGCCGCAGCAAGGGCGAAACCTTCTTTTACGGCCCGGCTTTCAACACCGCCTACAACAAGGAATCGATCAAGCAAACCAGCCTGGAAATGCGGCTTGATGGCTCTGCCAGCATCATCGATTATGTGATTGGCGGCTATTACTTCAAGGAAGATATCCACAATAATAATGAATATAATCAGGAGTTTGTCCTGCCAATTCAGGCCTATGACACGGGCACGAAGAGCGTTGCGCTGTTCGGTCAGCTTACGGCCAATCTATCAGACCGGCTTCGTCTGAAGGGTGGCGCACGCTACACCAAGGACAAGAAGTTCATGGAAGGCATCATCAACAATTTCGTGACCTTCTGCGGTGGCTTGCCGCCGGCCAATCTGGTTCCGCCTGCCTCGTTCGGCGGCGGTTGCGCGGCCCCCAACAGCCTGCCGCGCTACCCCAACTTCCTGACTGTGAACGATACCGTCAACTGGTTGAAGACCAATGGCTGGATCAGCAATGCGGCCACAGTACAGGCCAACACGCAGGTCTTCCCGTTGCTCAATGGTCTGGGCACAATCCTGAAGAGCCATAGCCCGGTCAGCGATGGCGGCAGCTTTGATCGCGTCACATGGAAGCTTTCGGGCGAATTCGATGTCGGGCCAGATAGCCTGCTCTACGCCACGGCGGAATCGGGCTATCGCGCGGGCGGCTTCCAGCTGGCCGAAGGCAATCCCAGCTATAATCCGGAATATATCACGGCCTATTCCATTGGCTCCAAGAACCGCTTTTTCGGCAACAAGCTGCAACTTAACGCCGAAGCGTTCCTGTGGAAATACAAGGATCAGCAGATCAGCTATTTCTCGCTCGATTTCGCGAGCGGAGTGCTGATCAACCGCACAGCCAATGCGGGGCGCGCCACCATCAAGGGCTTTGATGTGGACGTGATCGCCAAGCCGATGAACAACACCACGCTTTCGCTCCAGGCGCAGTATCTCAAGACCAAATATACCGATCTGCACCTCTACACGGCGGCCCCGCGTGACAATATCAACTGCCCCTCGACGATTATGACGAGCGGCGGCGCGCCGATCATCGTGGGCGGCGCACCCGCCAAGGACTTCAACTGCACAGGCAATCCACTGCTCTTCTCACCCAAATGGACGGTGAATATGGGGCTGGAACAGGTCATTCCGCTGGGTGATCTTGAGTTGGTCGGCTCTGCCCGCACCAGCTGGCGTGCGAAGCAGTGGGGATCGTTTGAATATCTCGTCCATCAGCTCATCCCGTCTTACTGGCTGAGCGATCTGAGCCTGACGCTGCGGCAGGCAGACAAGGGCTGGGGCGTCTCAGGCTTTATCAACAATGTGGAGGGCAATCGTCACTCCACGCGCCCGCAAGCCTCTCCGCTTGGCTTTGCAACGACGACCTACTCCGCACCGCGAACGTATGGCATCCGGGTGTCGGCGGACTTCTGATCGACTGACCACGCATGAAAACAAGGCGGGGCGGGTGGCAACATCCGCCCCGTCTGTCTGGAAGGGCAAAGAGCATGACCATCATTGTGACCGGGGCAGGGGGCTTTGTGGGGCGGCAGCTGGTGGCGCGTCTGCTGGCCCAAGGGCTTTCGGTCGTTGGCATGGATACAGTTACGGGCGGCATTCCGGATGGCGCGCGCGCAGTAGCTGGCGACATCGGTTCCGCAGAGGTGCGGGCTGAGGCATTCCGTGATGGCTGCACGGCGCTCGTTCATCTCGCTACAGTGCCGGGTGGCGCGGCAGAGGCTGACCCAGCGGCGTCCCGGCGGATCAACGTCGACGCCATGTATGATCTGCTGGAGGCAGCCAAGGCGGCGGGCGAAAGGCCCCGCATCGTCTATGCCAGTTCGATTGCCGTATTTGGGGAGCCTTTGCCTAAGACTGGCGTGAATGATGAGACTCCCATCGCGCCCAAGATGATCTATGGCGGCCACAAGGCGATGATGGAACTCGCCGTTTCGATGATGCATCAGCGTGGCGAAATTGAAGGCGTTTCAGTGCGGCTGCCCGGCATTCTCGCGCGGCCAAAGGGGCCTTCGGGCATGAAATCGGCCTTCATGAGCGATCTCTTCCACGCGTTGCGCGCCGGAGAGCGTTTCGTCTGCCCGGTTTCCGCAGAGGCGACGATCTGGGCGCAATCGGTGAAACAATGCGCGGATAATCTGGTTCATGCGCTCACCATGGATGCCGCCCTGATGCCGGTGACGCGCGTGGTAACACTGCCTGCTCAGCGTATCGCCATGGGGACGCTGGCGGCAGAGGTGGCGCGGCAATGTGGCGTTTCCGTCGATCTGGTCAGCTACCAGCCTGACGCGGCGCTGGAAGCGGCATTCGGGGCCAACCCAACACTCTCCACGCCTGCCGCCGAGCGCGCGGGCTTTGCGCATGACGGAAGTGTTGATAAGCTCGTGGCCAATGCGCTGGCGGTGATCGCGCGAGGATAGAAGGAGAGAGAGGATGCGGTTTCAGCGCCTCGACCTGAATCTGCTGGTGGCGCTTGATGCGCTGTTGACCGAAAGGAGCGTGAGTTTAGCGGCAGAGCGCATCTGCCTCTCGCAATCTGCCACATCGTCCGCGCTGGGGCGGCTGCGCGACTATTTTGGCGATGAACTGCTGGTGGTGAAGGGCCGCCAGATGGTGCTCACTTCGCGCGCGGAAGAACTGGTGGAGCCGGTGCGCGCGGTGCTGGAGCAAATCCGCACTACGATTTCGGTGTCTCCGCCATTCGATCCAGCCACGTCTGACCGCGTGATCCGCATCATGGCGTCGGACTATATCACCGATGTGCTGCTGGCTTCCGTGCTCAATGATTTGCAGGATGAAGCGCCCAATATGCGCTTTGAGATCCAGTCTATGACCGAGATGCTGACTGAAACGCTTGAGCGCGGTTTCGTCGATCTGCTGATCACCATCGACTATGCGATCTCTACCGATCATCCGAGCCAGATCCTCTTCGAGGATGATTATGTTGTGGTCGGCTGGAATCAGAATCCGGCCATGGCCGGGCCGATGACCCGCGATCTCTATTTCGAACTGGGGCATGTGACGGCGCGGTTTGGGCGCGGGCGCGTCTCCGCGTTTGAAGACTGGTTCGTCCGTCGTCAGAAGCAGGCACGCAAGGTGGATGTGGTGGCGGCCACCTTCCTCTCGCTCGCCGGGCTGGTCATCGGCTCCAACCGGATCGCGACCATGCACCGGCGGCTCGCCAATCGCTTGGCCAGTTATCTTCCGCTTGTTATCCGCGAAGTGCCGCTCGACATTCCGCCGATCCGCGAGGCGATCCAGTGGCATATCTCGAACAATAATGATCCGGCGATCCGCTGGATTGTGGAGAAACTGGTGGCGGCTGCCGCGCAGAAGCCCACGCTTGAGGACAACAAGATCGTCTCCATGGACGAAGCCCGTACGCGTGGTCCGTCTCATGAGGAACTGGCCGCGCAGTTTCAGGCTCAGCATAATAATGGCGGGCGTTAGAGGCGGGGATTTACACCTCAAGCCGTTCGAATGCGGCCCTCGCTTGCTCAATCGCGCTGCGGTGGCTCTGGATCCAGCCGAGCAAAGCGCGTGCTTGTGCCAGCAAGCCTGAACCCAGTGGAGAAAGCGAATAGCTCACTCTGGGGGGCACATCTGGCGTGGCACTGCGGATCACCAAACCGTCGCGTTCCATGGTCCGCAATTTGAGCGTCAGCACGCGTTGCGAAATCTTGCCCTCCGCGCCCAGTCGCCCCAGCGCGCGCTGCAATTCGGCGTGGCGGAACGTGCCGATGGCGAGAACGAGCAGGATCAGTGTAGACCAGCGATCTCCGAGCAGGCCGAAAATCTCCCGTACGGGTTCATCGCGCTGATAGCCGTGGGTGCGCATCTCCTCTGCGAGTGCGGATAGCCCGTCATGCAAGCGCCCATCTATGCCGGTCAGGTCGATCACGCCTCTCTCCACACGTACAAAAAAGTGCCGTCTTCACATCTTCTGTGCCCCGTTTAAGCAGGCTTTGCGGAGGGGATCAAATGGCAGACGCAATCAGGCTGGATGGCAAGGTGGCCATCATCACAGGCGGGGCCGGGGGCATCGGCTTTGCCACGGCCCAATTGATGACGATGCGCGGTGCACGCGTGGTGATCGCGGACATTGCGGCAGAGCGCGCTTTGGAACTTGCGGCCACGCTGGAGGGAGCCATTGCCCTTCCGCTTGATCTGGAGCGTGAAGACAGCATCACGGCGATGGTGGCGGACACGATCGCTCAGTGCGGGCGGTTGGACATCCTCGTCAACAATGCGGCTTTGCTGGGGCCGGACATTGCCCAGAATGACGGCAACGTGGAGTATATGGCAACCGCGCTGTGGGACCGGACCTATGCCACCAATGTGCGCGGTACGATGATCGCCTGTCGCGCGGCGCTTCCGCATCTGGCGGCGGAAGGCGGCAATATCGTCAACACGGTCAGCAATCTGGCGTTGCAGGGGCATCTCATTCAGGCCGCCTATAGCTCGTCCAAGGCCGCGATCATCCAGATGACGCGCAGCATCGCGGCGAGCCATGGCAAAGCTGGCGTGCGCTGCAACGCGGTCGCGCCCGGCATGACGGTGACGCCGGCCTTGCTCGAAGCCTTTCCGCCGCCGCTGCGGCAGTGCGTGGAGGATGAAACGCTGCGCGACCAGCTGGGTGGGCCGGAGGATATTGCCGAGGCCATCGCGTTTCTCAGCAGCCCGGCAGCGCGCAACATCACGGGGCAGGTTCTGGTGAGCGATGGCGGCTGTTCCAGCCATGTGCCGGGGATTGCCGGGTTTAAGGCATTTTTTGAGGGGTAGAATATTGATCCTCCCTATCGCTTGCGATGGGGAGGGGGACCATCCGAAGGATGGTGGAGGGGCTGGCATGGGGCGGGCAAGGCCCCTCCGTCAGTGCTGCGCACTGCCACCTCCCCATCGCAAGGCGATGGGGGGGACCATGGAATTGAGGAGATACGAACATGAGCAATTACGACATCGTGGTCATGGGCGCGGGCCATAACGGCCTGACCGCCGCCGCATACATGGCCAAAGCGGGCAAGAAGGTGCTCGTGCTGGAAGCCAAGGATCATATCGGCGGCGGCGTTTCCACGCGCGAGCTGATCCGGCCGGGCTTCTGGCATGATGAGCATTCAAACGTCCACATCATGATCCAGGGCAACCCGATGCTGCGCGAGGATGAGTTGGGGCTGCTCTCCAAATTTGGGCTGGATTATATCTATCCCGATCTCGTCCATGTCAGCATTTGGGAGGATGGCACAGTCATCCGCAGCTACAAGGATCTGGACAAGACCTGCGCTGAACTGGCGGAGCGGACCAGCGCCAAGGATGCGGATGCCTATCGCAAGTTCGTGATGGCCTCCAAGGAGGCGCTGCCGATGCTGATGTCTGGCATGTACGCCCCGCCATTCCCGCTCGGCGCGTTTGTGGCGATGATGGACCAGAGCGACGAAGGCCGATTCCTGCTCGACCTGATGCAGCGGTCTGCGCTGGATGTGGTGAACCAGTATTTCGATAGCGACCTGCTGAAGGTTCATATCGTGCGCATGGTCACCGAGAATTTGCAAATGCCCGACGAGCTGGGCACGGGCATGGGTGCATTCGTGATGCCTGGGATTATCCACACGTTCGGCTGCTCGATGCCGCGCGGGGGCTCCGGCAGCCTCTCCAAGGCGCTGGTGCGCGCGCTGGAGCATTGGGGCGGCGAGGTCCGCACCGGGGCTGCTGTGAAGCGCGTGCTCGTCTCATCGGGCAAGGCGGTTGGGCTCGAACTGGAGAGCGGCGAGACGATCATGGCAAAGGATGGCGTGATTGGCGCGATCCATCCGCACAAGCTGCGCCAGTTCGTGAGTGAAGCGCCGGAGCCGGTGCTGCAACGCGCGGAAAAAGTCACACAGTCGACCTTCTCGATCAACCTCACGCATATGGCGTTGAAGGAGAATCTCCAGCTCAAGGTCGGCAATGATTGCAACGCGATGATGACCGAGCTGATGGACTTCTACACCGTGCGCGACATGTGCTTGGAGTATGACAAGCTCCGTCGCGGTGAAGTCTCTCCGCGCTTGATTGCAGGCGGGGACAATTGCATCTTCGATCCGAGCCGCGCGCCTGAAGGCTCTGGCGTGTTTTATGGCGTCAACTTTGCGCCTTATCACCTCCATAATGGCGGCGCTGCGGCGTGGGACTCGCAGAAGGAAGACCATGCTGACCGCGCGTTGGCGCAGTACCGGAAATTCTACAGGAATCTGGATGACAGCAACATTTTGGGCCGAAAGGTCTGCTCGCCGCTCGATCATGAACGCGGCAGCCCCAATTCGATGGTGGAAGGCGATGCCCATGGCTGCGCGCCATTCTTCTACCAGTCGGCGGGCCATCGCCCGACGCCCGATCTTGGCTCGCTGCGCGTGCCGGAGATTGAGGGGCTCTATCTCGTCGGCCCGTTCATGCACCCCGGCGGCGGCGTGTTCGGCGCGGGGCGCGGCACGGCGATCCAGATGATGGACGATATGGGCATAGACTATGACAAGGTGTGTGGGGGGGCAGTTGCATGAACCAGAAGGCGAAAATCCCGGTGTCGATCATCACCGACGCCAATGACAAGGAACTGATGGCGATCCGCAAGATCGAACGCGACGGCAGCCAGTTGGTGATCCGGGGCAAGATTTTCGGCGCGATGCCGATGGTGGCCAAACTGACTCCGGGCGAGGCGCGGGCGGCGCTCAAACTGCTGGATTTCAAGACGATGCTGTTCATTGTCTCGATGCTGTTTCGGCGGGGGTAGGGGCTTCTTCGTGGCTTTGTGTGAAGCCCGATTTTCTCACACAAAGACGCGAAGACACCAAGGAAGAAGGGGCGCTGCATCTTCGCTGTCCTGTCCCTCTCATCGTCATTCCCGCGAAAGCGGGAACCCACAGCGCGTAAGACGGAACGCTCTAGGTTCCCGCTTTCGCGGGAATGACGAAAATATTTTAAGATATATCTTGACTCTTTCAAAATAAGATATATCTTACGCCTCATGAGAAAACATACACACCGCGCACTGCGCATGAAAAACCGCGAATCTTCTCCCTCATTTGGCCGTCATGGCGGGCGTCACCGGTCGCATGATGAGGGCCGAGGCGGAGAAGGACGCGGCGGCGGCCGTCGCCGCAAGATGGTGGATGGGGAGGGGCTTCGCCTGCTCGCGCTCCACCTGATCGGCGAAGAACCCCGCCATGGCTATGATTTGATCCGCGCCCTTTCTGAAAAGAGCGGCGGGGCCTGGGCGCCCAGCCCCGGCATGGTCTATCCGCTCCTCACTTTGCTCACAGACATGGGCCTGATCGCTGAAGACGGCGAAGGCGGCGCGCGCAAACGCTATGCGCTGACCGAGGCTGGCATCGCCGAGCGCGACGGGCAGGCCGAAGAGATTGCCCGGCTGCTCACCCGGCTCGAAGCCTTGGCAAACGAGGCTGACCGGGTTGATCCCGCCCCGGTCCGCCGTGCCGTCCACAATCTGCGGGCCGTGCTGATCGAGCGCATGGGCCGTACAGACGTGACACCTGAAACCGTATTTGAGGCCGCCGCCCTGATTGATGCGACCGCCCAAGCCATTGAAAGGCTCTGACCATGCACAGCGCAACCGCTTCCGTCCCCACCTCCAGCGCCAGCCGCTACCTCCAGCAATTGTGCAAACACTGGGCGCACAATCTGGAGGTGAGCTTTGACGCCACTCAAGGCCGCGTCGTTTTCCCCAAGGATGCGCGCGGCGCGGACTGGCCGGGCGACGGCATCTTCACCATGGCTGCCACGGCCGATGCGCTGGACTGCAGGATCGAGGCGAGTAGCGACGGCCAGTTGCAGGGCCTCAAAGGAGCCGTCGAACGCCATCTCAACCGCTTCGCGTTCCGCGAGGGTGAGCTGGTGTTCAACTGGGTCAGTTGATCGGCGCGCCCAGCTCAGCCAGCCAGAAGTGCGTTTCTGCGCCTTCGATCCCGAAATCGCTGTCATTGACGAGCAGAAGCTTGTTGGGTGCAAGCAGGATCATGCCTTCCAGATCGGCGGAGACCTCCGGATGATCGTCGGTCGAAAGGATCAGCAGCTTCTCCAGCACCGGAATGCCTTCGCTTTCCAGAACATCCGCAGTCATCTGTTCGAGCGTCGGGCGCGTGGCGGGATCGGACAGGGCTGGCGGGGCGGCCGTTTCGGGCGATAGCCGGACGCGATAGATTTTGGTGCTGTGGGAGATGCGTTCAAGCATCAGAACATCGCCGCTTGGCGTCCAGATCATCTCGCTGACCTTCAGATCATCGCGCTTCACATCGCCGGCGTCCGCATCGCGCTGGAAGCTCTTGGCGCGGTCGAGCGGATAGATGAATTCGGCCAGCAGCGCGCCGGTTTCGCCATCAATTTGCCAGATGCGTAGATGACGACTGGCTTCGTGCGCGGCGCGATCCGGATGGGCGAGCGGGCTTTGAAATGCCACGAGCAGGCTTGAGCCATCAGGTGCTGTTGCAATCGCTTCAAAGCCGCGATTGAGTTTGCGTGCGCCGGCCAGCGCCGGGAGGATGGCGCGCACCGGATAGGCGGCACCGGCAAAGCAGTGGTCCAGACCTTCCGGCACCCATCTTTCCAGTACGCGGCCTGCGCGGTCGACGCGCATCAACGAAGGCCCATATTCCTCCGCGATCCAGAAGCTGCCATCGGGGAGGGCGGCTATGCCCTCACTGTCCGCCCCGCCGGGCTGCGGTGTGATCCGTGTGCCCGAAAGATCGAACACCGGCTCGAATTCGGCGTGCGGGCCGTGCGGGACGGGCAGGCCGCCAATGGGCAGGCCATCCGTGCCGGTCAGGTCCAGAACCTCTTCGAGCACAATCCCGGTCTCGCGCAATCGAAAGCGTGCAATGGCTGGGCCGATGGCGGGCAAAGGCATGATCTTTGCGCCTTCGAATTCGGAGAGGGGCGCCAGATGCTGCGCACCATAATCCTTCGCGGCAGATTTTGGCTTGATGTTGGGGCCGCGATCTCCGACGCCCCAGAAAATGTCCGGATCATCCAGTGGAGACTGGCACAGGCCCGATGCCAGACTGCGCGTCAATCGCATTTCACCCTTCGGCATGGGGATGGCCGCAAGGACTGGATCAGCCCAGTCAAGCTTGGTGAATGTCACGTCCATGCCCGCTGATAGCTTGATCGGCGCGCCGGGCCTAGTCGCCGGTTGATTTGTTGCGCAGCATTCCGCAAGGCCTGTCCTTTAACGAAAAGAGAGGATGGCAGATGGCGCACCGCAGCCCCAAGGAACTGATCCAGCTTTACTGGACCGAAGTTTGGAACAACCGCAACGCGGAGATGATCCGCGAATTGTGCGCTGATCCCATTATTCGGCATGATCCGGGCAGCACCACGCCTCTTTCTCTGGAAGACCAGATCGCCCGCGTGCGCCAGCAATCCGAAAAGCTGGAGCCGTTTTTTGAACATGAGGTTCTGCTGGCGGATGATGAGTATGTCACCTCGGTCTGGAACATGCATACGCGCAAAGGTGATCGTGTGGAACTGTGCGGGATCGAAGTGTTCCGCGCCAAGGATGGCAAGTTCACCGATTGCTGGAATTCATCCTATGTCGCAGGCCGCTGGGGGCGCGAAGGGGATGCTGCCGTGCCGGACAATCTGCCGCCGCCGGGGCTGATCGCGTCGGTCGATGGCGTGACACCGGCCTGGTTGCAATCTCTGTTTCAACATGCCGGGCTGGACATGCCGCGCGTCTCCATGGCGAGTGCGGAAGCGATTGGACATGGCAATCTCTCCGCCACCTATCGCGTGGCCATTACCTATAATGCCAATGCGGCTGAAGCCGTGAATTCGGTGGTGTGCAAGCTGACGCCACTTGTGGCGCAGACAGTGCAGCAGGCGGCGGATGCAGGCGTTCATGCGCGGGAAGTGGCAGTCTATGACCTGTTCGGCGCTGCGCCCCCGCTCAACGTGCCGCGCGCCTTTCTGGCGAAGGTCAGCGAGGATAACCGCCTGCTCAATCTGGTGATGGAGGATCTGACCGGGCGTACCCGCTCCGGCAATCAATTGACCGGATGCAGTGCAGAGGAAGCGCGCGCGGTAGTTGCGGAGTTTGCGAAACTCCACACCGCCTATTGGGGCGCGCCTGCGCTTGAAGCGGACTGGCTGCTGGGTCGCGCGGCAACGGCAGAGACGGCGTCGGAGAGCTATGCCTCTGGTGCAGACATTTTCCGCGCGCGTTTTGAAGGCTGGGTTGATGCCCGCACTCTCGATGCGATGGACAGCTGGCGCGACAAGGTGGCGGGCTGGACGCGCGACAAGGTGGGCACTCAGACCCTGATCCATGGCGAACCGCGCGTGGACAATATCCTGTTTGAAGACCGCGCCGAGGGCGTTGCGGCATGGCTGATCGACTGGCAGTTTGCGGATCGCGGCTGTCCGATGTTCGATGTCGCCTATTTCATGGCGGGGTCGGTGGGAAACCCCGGTGCGCAAGGGCTGTGAGGATGCTCTGATCGCGGCGCATCATGCGGCTGTGGCGGGCGTCGCGCCGAACTGGTCTTTGGAGGCTGCGCGCAAGGCCTATGCTGACGCGCTGCCCTTTGCGCTGTTCACCACGGTAGGCGCGGCGAATGTGCTGGCAGCGGGTGAGCATGAAGACAAGTTGCTGATCACCCTGCTCACACGCAATGTGGATGCGCTGGCCGATTGGGGGATGGTGTAGCCCTCTCATGCATCCACCTCTTCAATAGCTGAACGCCAAACAATCCATGGCGCAAATTTGCGCCAGATCAAGAAAGCAGCCTCGCCCCGCCCGCATCCCTCCCGGCATCAAATGGAGGGTTTTACATGGCGATTATCGGTATTCGTCGGCTCACTTGGTCTGTGGAAGATGTCGCCGCATGTGTGCGTTTCTTCTCCGATTTTGGCCTGAGGCTGATCGAGGAAAAGGCAGACTCAGCGCTGTTTGAGGCGGCTGACGGATCGGAAAATCTGATCCTGAAGAAAGGCCATGCGCGCCTGCCTGCCAAGACGGTGCAGACCGGCAATGGCGTGTTCGAATGCGTGTGGGCGGTTGATACGCAGGCCGCGATGGACAAGCTGCTGGCCGGACTTGCGCCGGATCATGATCTGGTGACGGACGCGGAGGGCATTGTCCACTTCACCTCTCCATTGGGGCAGGCGATCGGGCTGCAAGTGTGGCAGCCGCGCGCGGTGTTCGGTGCGCCCAGCCCGTTCAACACGGTCGGACGGATCGGGCGGCTCAATCAGCCGCGCAAATGGATCGACCGGGCGGTGCCCAAGCGCATCCATCACTGCGTCTGGACCTTCCCCGATGTGCAGGCCGCTGTGGACTATTACCGGGACCGGCTGAACTTCCGCATCACCGATATGCAAAAGGGCTTTGGCGTCTATATGCGGGCGGACGGGTGCTATGAGCATCACAGCGTCTTTCTGGCCAATGCCCATGCGCCGATGCCGGGCTTCAACGGCACGCTCAAATTCCACCACGCCAATTGGGAAGTGGAAGATATTGACGAACTGATGGTCGCCAAAAACTATCTGGATCGGCGCGGCTATACCTATGGAGACTGGAATTGGGGCTTTGGCCGCCACCGTCTGACCTCCGCTGCCTTCTTCTATGTGCCATGCCCGGGCGGCGGTGATGTGGAATATGGCGCGGACACGGACTGCGTGGATGACAGCTGGAAACCCCGCATCTGGGACGGCGCGTTCGGCACCGCGATCTACATGACCAACCTGCCCGATT
>CALMZE010000212.1 GCA_937870585.1 uncultured Sphingomonadales bacterium
CAGTCCCAGTGTGGCTGATCATCCTCTCAGACCAGCTAAAGATCGTCGCCTTGGTGAGCCTTTACCTCACCAACAAGCTAATCTTACGCGGGCTCATCCTTGGGCGATAAATCTTTGGACTTTCGTCATCATCCGGTATTAGCTCAAATTTCTCTGAGTTATTCCGAACCCAAGGGCAGATTCCCACGCGTTACGCACCCGTGCGCCACTAAACTTCAGGCCGAAGCCTTGGTTTCGTTCGACTTGCATGTGTTAGGCATGCCGCCAGCGTTCGTTCTGAGCCAGGATCAAACTCTCAAGTTTGATATTCGATAACCGGCTAGGCGGAATAGGCCCAGTCGGAAATCGCTCATTCAAGGAGCCATTCCTGCACAAATCATATTACGTAATGGATACGTGATAGGACATGTTTCAATCTCGACAGACGTGAGCCTGTCGGACTGTTGGAACGGCTAATTTGGTTACCCGAACACCCAACGCCTTGAAAACGTTGGATCCGGGGCCGCCGCCCACATGTCCCTTCATCTATTTCAACAATGTCAAAGAGCGCAAAATGCCGACACCGAATGTCACCCCGTTTTATGGGGGCTTACCCGGTATCTGCAATGTTGCGGAAGCGGCTGAACCGTTTGGCTCATCGCCGCGACAAGAGCTCCTCTAAGGACGGCCTCGATTCGGGTCAACAGCTATTTTCGATTCTTTTCAGTTTTTTTGCAGTTTCGGCCAAAATCAGCTTTCGCGCTGCTCTGAACGTCACCGCGCAGGGGCCTCATTTTGGTCAGTAAGTGGCGGATTTGAGAGCTTTTCAGGCGCAACTTTCCGCCAGGTCGGTGCCCGGCCGAGCGCCGCGAAGTAGTTGATCGTGAAGGTCATCGGATCCGCGTCCGGGTCGAGGAGTGTCGGGCCATAGTTGGCCTTCAACGCTGCCGGGTCATAGCCCATAAGGGTCAGAATCGTCGGAAATACGCGGAAATGGCTCATTCCGTTGTGGTTCGTGGCCACCGAATCGTTCCAGCGGAGTCGCGGAGAATCGGGACTGTCGATCACAACCAGCGGCACGGCGCCTTCCTCGGGGGCGGGTTCGTTGATGCAGTGTGTGGCTTTCCCCTCCTGTCCGCGCTCATGGAGATCCTGCCCATGATCGGAAGTATAGAGAATCACGGCACGCTTGGGATCGAGTCCCGCCAGCAGGCGATCAAAGAACGCCCCGGCGTTCCAGAGCATCGTGTTGCGATAGGCGTTGCGATAGCGTCGCCAATAATCAGCATTCCCATCAAAGTTGGCATGGACCGGCCCCATATCCGTAATGTCCGCCATCTTCCCGCGATCAAGCACCGGCTGATAGCGCAGCAGCGGATCGGGGTATTTGTCCGCGACCGGGAAATGCCCCCCCACCTTGTTCACATAGATAAATTCGCGCACGCCATTATCGATCCGCGCCCGCACAAGGCGGGCCAGCTCCTGATCCCGGTCGCGCACCGGCACGTTTGGCAGCTGGATAAAGTCCTCAATCTCGGCCCGCTCTTCGGGCGTTGCCAGATTCTGGAGTTCGCCGCCGGTCCGCTGCCCATCCATATAGACCGTGCGATACCCAGCCTTGCGGGCATAGGCCCAGACCGAGGGCCAGATCCGTGCAGCCAGCCGATAAGTTTCACGCGTACCGCCGAAGCGGAGCGTCTTGTTGCTCCCCGGGCTGCAATTGGTGACCGAGGCCGCGATGCCATAATTGTGGATGGCGAGGCCTGCCCGCGTTTCCTTGAGGCCGGAGCGGACGCCATTTGCATTGTTGATGTCGAGATAATTGCCCGCCACGCTTTCATCGACAAGCAGGACAATGTCTCCGTCGCCGCGTGGTGCCGTGGGCTGAAGCGTCACCGGCTGGCGTGCCTGCCCCGCTTCGGTCAGCGAGACCGCCCCCATGATCGAGGCGTGCGCAAGCGGCACAAACGGGGCTGGCAAAGCGCGTGCACCTTCACCCCCCCTTATATAGAGCATGACAGAGAGCAGCCCGAGCCCTGCAAGTGGCGCGCCGAGCGCGGCCCAGCCCGGCAGTCGCCATCCTTTGGGCGGAAGCAGCAATCCGATCAACAAGAGGAGCGCGACAGGCAGGCTCTTCCAGAGGACCGCACCATGCTGGGTCAGTGCGTCACCTGTGTCACCGCGCGAAGCGAGCATGGTTTCAAAAGCATTATAATCGAGCACATGGCGCGTCGCCCATTCATAGCTTTGCAGAGCGATCGAGGCGCTCACAAGAATGAGCGCGACAATCACGCGGACAGACGTGCGGGGAATGAAGGCCGCCGCGCCTAGGCAGAGCGCCAACACACTATATAGGCCTATATAGAGAAGCAGACCGGCGGACAGCCCGAGCGAGCCGAACCGCTCTGCCATGGCCGCATGATCACAGGCCAGATAGGCCAGCAGAAAACCAATCTTGATCCATTTGACCGGCATGGAACGCCCACTCCACAATGAGGCGTTGTTCAAGACGCGCCTCCACCAGCCTCGCTTTATATGGAAGAGCCCCTAAGCCCCGGTTAAGCAGATGCCGGGCGGCTCCCCTGCCCTAGCGTCAACGCAGCTGATCTGTTACCGGCAGCCTATGCCAGAAACCCCTGCCAGCGCCGCCCGCAACATCCTCTCCGGTCTTCATGACGTGATGGCGTCACGCGCGTCGGTTCAGGCCAAGCTCAACCGGGTGGTGAATGTCATCGGTGAAGAGTTGAGAAGCGAAGTCTGCTCCATCTATCTCCGCCGCGAGGGGGTGCTGGAACTGTTCGCCACGCGCGGCTTGAAACAGGAAGCCGTTCACGTCACCAAGCTGGCATTGGGGGAAGGTCTGGTCGGCACGATTGCCGAGCAGATCGCCACGCTCAACCTCGACGAAGCCACCAGCCATCCCGATTTCGCCTATCGCCCTGAAACCGGCGAAGATTTGTTTCACAGCTTTGCGGGCGTGCCGATCATCCGCAAGGAAGATGCCGTGGGCGTACTCTGCGTCCAACATGCCGATCCGCGGCGCTATGAAGAAGTGGAGATAGAGGCGCTACAAACGGTTGCCATGGTGCTTTCTGAACTGATCGCCAATGCCGGGCTGATCGACAATGCGGAGCAGCGCGGCAACAAGGTGGCCATGGCGACTGCACAGCTGGTCAGCGGGCTCAAGCTTGTTGATGGCATGGCCGCAGGCGTGGCCGTGTTTCACCAGCCCCGCGTGACCATCGAACATACTGTTGCCGAAGACACCGAAGCCGAACGCCACCGGGTCTATGCCGCGTTCGACAAGATGCGCGAACAGATTGAGCGCATGGCGAGCGAGGCCGAATTCGGCGTGGAAGGCGAGCATCGCGAAATCCTCGAAATGTACAAGATGTTCGCTTATGATGAAGGCTGGCGGCGGCGCATCAATGAAGCGATCGACAGTGGCCTGACAGCAGAAGCGGCTATAGAGCGCGTGCAGCAGCGCACCCGGATGCGGATGCGCCAGATCGACGATCCATTGCTGGCAGACCGGATGCACGATCTGGAGGACATGTCCAACCGCCTGATCCGCATCGTTTCAGGCCAATTGGGCTCCGCCGCACAAAGCGGTTTGCGGCAGGACACAATTCTGATCGCCCGTAATCTCGGCCCTGCCGAGCTGCTGGAATATGACCGGCGGCGGTTGAAGGGCGTCATTCTGGAAGAAGGCTCGCTCACTGCACACGTCACCATCGTGGCCCGCGCCATGGGTGTGCCGATGCTGGGCCGGGTGCGCGATGTGCGGCGGCTGATCGGTGAAGGCGATGAAGTGCTGGTCAACGCCAGCGAATCTTCGGCCTTTGTCCGCCCTACGCCTGCGATGGACGAGGCGTTCGAGGCGAAGCTTGCCGTCAGCCAGAAACGTCGCGCCGCCTATGCGGCGTTTCGGGACAAGGCACCCGTCACCAAGGATGGCCAGCGCGTCACTCTGTTCGTCAATGCCGGGCTCCGCGACGATGTGGCAGCCATCGATGTAACCGGCGCAGACGGCATCGGCCTGTTCCGCACCGAATTCCAGTTCCTCGTTTCCGCCACCATGCCGCAGCGCGAGCGCCAGCAAAGGCTTTACAAGGATGTTCTGGAAGCCGCTGGTGACAAGCCGGTAGTGTTCCGCACCGTGGACATTGGCGGGGACAAGGCGCTCCCTTATCTGCGTGTCTCTGAAGAAGAGGAAGAGAATCCCGCCATGGGCTGGCGCGCTATCCGCCTTGCCATGGAACGCGATGGCCTGATGAAGGTGCAGGCGCGCGCGCTGATCGAAGCGGCAGCGGGGCGCACACTGCATGTCATGTTCCCGATGATTTCCGAACCTTGGGAGTTTGACGATGCCAAGGCTCTGTTTGAATCGCAATGCGCCTGGGTGAAGCGTGTCGGCAAGCAGCCCCCGCGCTGCGTACGCTATGGGACCATGCTCGAAGTGCCGGCCTTGGCCGAACAGCTCGACATTCTGTTGCCTAAGGTCGACTTCCTCTCAATTGGCACCAACGACCTGACCCAGTTCCTGTTCGCAGCAGACCGGGCCAACCCCAAGCTGGCCGAACGCTATGACTGGCTCAGCCCGTCCATCCTCCGCTTCCTCAAGCGCGTGTCAGACGCAGCGCGTGCAGCAAATGTGCCCGTGACGGTCTGTGGCGAAATGGGCGGGCGTTCGCTAGAAGCCATTGCGCTGATCGCATTGGGAATCGACCGACTCTCGGTGACACCGGCAGCAGTCGGCCCGCTCAAGTCGATGCTGGCCACGCTCGACGCCTCGGCAGCGACCGCCATGATGCAGGACATATTGGCTCGCCCGCCAGCTTCCGTGCGCGCGGTCTTGTCCGATTGGGCAGAAGCGCAGAAAATCGAACTTTAGGGCTCTTGGGGAGTTGGAATCAGAGCCTTTTAATTCGCTTGTCAGTGGCATGGTCCATCGATTCATTGGCGGCATCGTGCAGACCTGCCGCGTTCCCGCCTCCCCGGAGCAAGGGAATTGCCCGCGGACATGACCTGTGACAGCGATTGGTTGTGATCGGCGAGTCCTGAGCCTAGTATTGCGCAAATCATAAGAATTTCGTCGCATGAGGAGCGGGATGCACAATGGAGAGCGGGTTCGACCATATCATTGTAGGCGGTGGCGTGGCCGGGTGCATTCTCGCCAACCGGCTGAGCGCCGACCTTGCGAACCGCGTCCTCCTGCTTGAAGCCGGTGGGCGCGATAACAGCCCGTTGATCCGCGCGCCGGGCGGATTGCTGCCCATCATGATGTCCGGCCGCTTCGCTTGGCCCTTCCTCTCCGCGCCGCAAGCCCATCTCGACAATCGCGTGCTCTATCTGCCGCGCGGCAAGGTGCTGGGCGGAGGTTCCTCAATCAACGGCATGACTTATGATCGCGGGATGCACAGTGATTATGATCGCTGGGCACAGGCGGGCAATCGTGGCTGGTCGTTTGCTGATGTCCTCCCCTATTTCCGCAAGCTGGAGTGTTTCGGCCCGGTTGATGACGCATGGCACGGGCAGGATGGCCCCATCCGTGTGACGCGCGCCGGGCAGGATCATCCCTTTGCACGTGCCTTTGTTGAGGCGGGGCAGCAAGCTGGCTATCCCTTTTGCGCAGATTTCAACGGGGCACATCGTGAGGGCTTCGGCCCGGTTGATCTCACAATTGGCGATGGCGTTCGCTCCAGCGCGGCTTCGGCCTATCTGACCCCTGTTCGCAATCGCTCCAATTTGCGCGTCATCACGCACGCGCATGTTCGGCGCATCCTGTTTGAAGGCACGCGTGCGACCGGCGTGGCGTGGCGCGCCGAAGGGGCCGAGCATCAGGCCAGCGCCCGGCGCGAGGTGATTTTGAGCGCAGGCGCCATCAAGACACCGCAACTGCTGATGCTCTCCGGCATCGGCCCCGCCGCCCATCTGCTCGATCAGGGGCTGTTTCCGCTCATTGACCTGCCGGGCGTCGGAGAGAATTTGCAGGATCATCTTGCCACCCATGTGAAGCACAAGGCGAGCCAGCCGCTTTCCATGCTGCGCTATCTCAACCCGATGCGTGGGGCTGTGGCAATGGGCCAATATCTGCTGTTCAAGACCGGACCGCTCGCTGACCCCGGCATGTCGGTGGCGGCGTTCGTGAAATCCGACCCCGTGCTGGATGAGCCTGACATCAAGATGCTGCTTGTCATGGCGTTGTTTGCGCAAAATGGCCGCAAAATGATTCCGCAGCACGGCTTTTACGCACATATCAACGTGGCGCGCCCCGAAGCGCGGGGCCGCGTGATGCTCACCTCTCCCGATCCTGATGCACCGCCGCTGATCGACCAGAATTACAATGGCACCGAACGCGACCGGCGGGTGATGCGCGAAGGCATTCGCATCGCACGGCGTGTGTTTGCGCAGTCCGCATTTGATGACCTGCGCGCGGAAGAACTCGCCCCCGGCCCCGATGTGCAGAGCGATGACGCACTCGACCATTATGTCCGCACCAGTGCCGAGGCCGATTATCATTCGATCGGCACGGCGCGTATGGGGAGCGACCCGATGGCCGTGGTGGATGATCAGTTGCGCGTGCGCGGCGCACAAGGCCTGCGCGTTGTCGATGCTTCGATCATGCCGCATCTGCCCGGCGGGAACACCGCCATCCCTGTCGCCATGATTGCAGAGAAAGCTGCCGACATGATCTTGGGGCATCCGCCGCTGCCCACCGAAACACCGGATGGAGCCCGCTGATGCTGAGCGTTGAAGCTATGGTGTGCCACGCAGCCGGAGCGCCGTTGGTGCGCGAAATGCTCGACCTCGCCCCGCCTCAGGGCGACGAGGTACTGATCGAAATCATGGCGAGCGGGCTGTGCCACACTGATCTCAGCCAGATCGAGGGCAAGGCCGCCCCCTACCCCTTTCCGGTCGTGGTTGGCCATGAGGGCGCAGGCATCGTCCGCGCGTGCGGGCCGAATGTCTCCAGCCTGAGCGTGGGCGATCATGTCGTGCCGCTGGGCATTGGCGAATGCGGCGTGTGCTCGCCCTGCCTGTCTGGCAAGACCAACATGTGCGAGGCGTTTCTGGCAGACATGGCCGCGCCCGTCACGCGGTTCAGCCTCAACGGCCAGCCCGTATCATCCTATACCGGGCTGGGGACGCTCGCCCGCTTCATCGTGGTGCGCGAACAGAATGCCGCGCGGATCAGGCGCGATGTGCCCTTCCATCTCGCCTGCACGATTGGCTGCGCGGTTGCGACAGGCGTGGGGGCCGCGCTCCATACCGCGCATGTGGCCAAAGGGGAGAGTGTCGCCGTGTTCGGGCTCGGTGGCATCGGCCTCAACGTGGTGCAAGGCGCGCGGCTGGCGGGTGCCACGCAGATCATCGGCGTGGACCGCAATCCGGCACGCGGTGAACAGGCGCGCGTCTTTGGCCTCACCGATTTCGTTGATCCAGCAAAAGGCGACGCAGTGGACCAAATCCGATCCCTCAGCGGTGGCGGCGTGCATCACGCTTTCGAATGCGTGGGCCATGCCGGGCTGATGGCGCAGGCACTTGAAGCGACGCGGATCGGCTGCGGCTGTTGCACCGTGCTCGGCGTGCCGCCCGATGGCGAAACGATGGCGATCATCCCCTTCACGCTGCAACTGGGCCGCACGGTGAAGGGCAGTTTCATGGGCAATATGAAAGGCCGCAGTCAGGTGCCAGGCCTGCTTGATCTCTACGCAGAGAGCCGCCTGGAACTGGACGCGCTCGTCACCCACCGCCTGCCGCTGAGCGCGGTCAATCAGGGCTTTGCGCTGATGAAGTCAGGCGATGGGCTCCGCATCGTTGTGGAAGCTGCGCCGGATTGAGCCTCGGAGCGCAATATCATTTGCAGAAATGACCTGCGCTCCGGCCTTGCGCCGGAGTCCTGCGAGAGTTCGACAAACAAGACCTTATTGCGCCCCGAATTGTTTGGTCGCGGCCATCTGTGGCCCCTTCTGTCAACGCAGTCGAAGCCGTGAATGGTGAATCTTGCGCCCATTCCATATGCCCCGCGGGTGCGGAGGATCAACCCCGCGCTGCGGTTCGGGCAACTGCACTGGCAATCGTCTCCACCAGTTCGAGAGGCAGATCGTGCCCCATGCCAGGGATGGTGAGCAGCTCCGCGCCCTTGATGGCAGCTGCCGTATCTTGCCCGCCTTCCAGCGGCACCAGCGGATCGGCTTCACCGTGGACCACCAGTGTCGGCGCAGTCACCGCCGCCAGCCGCGCGCGCCGGTCTCCATTGGCGACCACAGCCGCCATTTGCCGCATCGTTCCAAAAGGCGAGAAGCTGCGCTCCAGATCGGCGCGGACGCGGCTGCGCAGGCGCTCCTCCTGTGCCGGATAGCCGGGGCTGCCGATGATCCGTGCTGCATTGACGCCAAAGGCCACCAGCGTATCTGCGTCTGCGCTGGTCGGGCGGCTGGTCAGCACGGCCATGGCTTCGGGCTTGGCCGGGGGCAGATCGCGATTGCCCGTTGTGGACATGATCGAGGTCAGCGTCCGCACCCGCTCCGGATGGTGGATGGCGATCAGCTGCGCGATCATCCCACCCATCGAGGCTCCCACGATATGGGTCTTGTCCACGCCCAGCGCATCAAGCACGCCCACCCCGTCTGCGGCCATATCATCCAGTGAATAGGCGATATTTGGCGTTTGGCCGCCCATCAGCGCGCCCATGATCGCCATCATGTCTGGCACGCCCGCATCATCGAACTTCTGGCTGAGGCCGACATCGCGATTATCATAGCGGATCACGAAGAAGCCTCGCGCCACCAGCGCATCGACCAGTTCAATCGGCCACAGCGTCAATTGCGCGCCCAACCCCATCACCAGCAGGATCGCCGGATCAGCCTTATTGCCATAGGTCTCGGCTTCAATCGTGATGCCATTGGCGGTGATTGCAGTCATTTCTCTCTCCCCGAGTTTTTAAGAGTTTTGCAGCGAACACGCGGCGGGCGCAACGCCCTCGTCAGCGAGAATAGGCGGGGATAGACCAGCCGCGCACAATCGCCAGTGCCCGCAGCGCGAATCCAGCGCTCGCGGCGAGGCCTGCTGCGGGGAAAATGGCCAAGCCCCATGCTGCCAAAATGACGAAAAGCCCAGCGGACAAGGCCGCCGCCGTCACATAAAGTTCAGGACGGAGCAGGATTGACGGTTCTCCCGCCAGCACGTCACGGATGATGCCGCCCACACATGCCGTAATCACACCCATCATGACGGCAGGCAAAGGCGGCACGCCCAGCGCCAGCGCCTTGGAGGCCCCGAACACCGCATAAACGGCCAGCCCGGCAGCATCGAACCAGTCAAGCGCCCGACCGCGCCACAGATGCGCAGGAGACAGCCAGATCAGCACCGTGGTGGCAAGAATGACGGCAGGCACCAAGGTGTCATGAACCCAGAAGACTGGCGCGCCGATCAGCAAATCGCGCACTGTGCCGCCGCCCGTGCCGGTCACCAGCGCAAAGAAGATGAAGGTGACAAAAGTCTGCCGCCGCTGCGCCGCCGCCAGCGCACCGGACGCGGCGAAAACAGCCGTACCAACCAGATCAAACCAGAGCGGAAGTTCAAGCGGAGCCATGCCACGCGGCTTAGCCGTTTTGAGTGGACAGGGGAATCAATCCTGCGAAATGCTCAGATTATTGCCATCGGGATCAAGGAACCACGCAATCTTGGTGCGGCCATCCGGGGCTTCCCAGATGCCGTCTGCTGTTTGCCCGAAGCCCTCATAAATCTGGAACGCCACGCCCTTGGCCTTCATCGCGGCCACGGTTGCGGACACATCCGACACATCCCATCCCAATATGGTGTGCGGACTGGGCGTATGATCTGCAATCGGCACAATCCGCAGTGGCACGCCGTTCAGATCAAATTCCTCTGCATATTCGTCCGCACCGGTGTGGGTCAGGCCCAGCACATCGCGGTAAAAGGCCTTGGCCTTTTCGCGGTCGCGTGTGAAAAGAAAGGTAACGGGGGTGCAACGGGCAAGCGGCATCGGGGCCTCCCTCAATGATTTCAATCAGACTGGCGAGAAAGCAAAACATGATCAAGCCCGAACTCGAATTCGTCTATGAGGCCGAAGGCAGCCTCGGCGCGCCTGTCCAGATCGGCCAGACACCAGACGGTGCGCGGCGCATCATCCCCATCTTTGAAGGCGGGCGGGTAGAAGGGCCGCTGATCAAGGGGCAATTGATGGGCAATGCCGCTGACTGGCAGCTGACCCGCAGCGACGGCGTAACGGTGGCCGACGCCATCTACGCGCTCAAGACCGATGATGGCGTGATCATCCAGATCCACAACAAGGGGTTACGTCATGGCCCGCCAGAGGTCATGGCGCGGCTCGCAGCAGGGGAAGAGGTGGACCCGGCGGATTATTATTTCCGCACCGTGCCCGAATTCGTGGCCCCGGCGGGCAAATATGAGTGGATGAACAAGAGCATCTTCGTCTGTTCCGGCGCGCGCTATGCGGCAGGCATCAAGCTGTGGGTGTGGCGCGTCACCTGACAGGCAAAAGGGGCCGCCTGCACCCGCAGACAGCCCCTCTTACAGGTCATACAGAAGCTGATCAGAAGCGCGCTGATTCCTCAGAGATGCGCGCCAGACGCTCTTTCATTCCCTGAATGTCAAACCCGTCTACAGCAGAGACCAGCGCCCCCACCGCATTGGTGATGTCATCCACTTCCGAAGTCATCTTCTGCAAGGCTTTGTCGAGGCCCGGCAGGACATGCTCCATCACGCCCGACATACCGCGCGTATCGACCAGATTGCGCCAGGTGTTGGCGACCATCTTGAGGATGCGCAGTGCGGCAGCCACGCGGTTGATATTGTCACGCAGATCGTTGGTGGCATGAATGTCATGCGCCAGATCGGTGTCGACGAGAGCATAAAGCGCATCTGAGAGCGAGGAGATGGCCTTGCTCGAAACGCTCGGGTCTTCAAGTCCTTTGGACACCGCCACAACATAACGGCCAATCGTCTCATTCTGAAGGCGTGCCACTTCCACGTCGAAACGGAAATGACGGCGGGCCTCAGCCACGCCCTCAATCTCGCCCGCAACAGGTTCGAGCGCGGCGGCGAGGGCGACACATTTGTCTCGCACAGCAGGCAGCGCGGTCACCACCAGTTCGTCCTGATTGTCGAGTTCGTCGCACGCCTTCTTGGCTTCACCCAGCACGGTTTCGAGCTTGCCCATCGATTCGAGCACAGCCTTGGACAGCGCAATCAGTTGCGTCGCAACGCCCTGCGCCTCCTCCATGCCCGTTGTCAGTTCAGCGAGCTGGATTTCAACATCGAGAACCGTGGTCGTGATCGATTTGTGGAGCGGATCATTGACGGCCGAACCCGGTGGGGTTGGCTTGAGCGCGCGCCGGGCGGCGAGTTCAGCCGGAAGCAGATCCAGCATGAAATCCATATAGTCGGCATAACCCAGATCAGCGATGGCCTGCTCAATCAGCGCAGCACCGATACGGGACGCCTCGCTCTTGCGAATGCCGGACTCCCGCGCTTCCTTCTCATTGGCGCGGGTTTGCTCATAAACCAGCGAGACTGAGGAATGGAGTTGCTCCTGACATGGCCGAGAGCGGACAGAGAGGAAGCGGTCGCCAATCGGCACGATGGTGGCAAACACCCAGTAGGCGCTGCCATCGGCTGCCATGTTGAGCACATAGGCGCAGGCCGGTTTGCCTGCGAGGAGCAAGTCCCACACCAGCTTGAAGGCTCCGCCGGGCATGGACGGGTGGCGGATGATGTTGTGCGGCGCGGCCATCAGCACTTCGCGCGGATAGCGGGCCAAGCGGCAGAATACGTCGTTCGCCTCGTCGATCACGCCCTTGTAATCGGTGGTCGAGAAGAACAGGTCGTCCAGCGCCACCTCATGCATTTCGCCGGTGGGTTGCACCCCGCCCGCACGCACGGGCACAATCGGGTTTGGATCAAGATAGGACATGGTCGGATCGGTCCTTGGTCAAGTGGTCGGTCTGACGGGGCGATGCGGGTGCATCAGACCGTCAGATCCTTCTCAATCTTGGTCAGCTTGAAGCGCGCCATGGCGAGGTTGGCCTTCGCCTTGTCGAGGATCAGATAGACCGCAAGGCCCTTGCCTGATTCATCTGTGAGCGGGCGGATCAGGTGATAGTGAGACGTCAGCGTGATCAGCACGTCTTCAATATCTTCCTCAATGCCCAATTCCTTGAGCGTGGCCTGCTTCGCCTTGAGCACATTGGTGCTGCCCGCAGCGGCGACATTCAGGTCCAGCCCGCGCGGGTTGCCCGCCGTGGCAATCGCCATGCCGCTGGAGCTGTCCACCAGTGCCACGGCCATTGCGCCATCAATTTCCATACATTCCGAAAGTTTGCTGTCGATGCTCATGATTGTATCACTCCGTTTGGGGGCCTTGTCCCCGTCAGTTCTGGGTGCCGGAACCGGAACCCGGACGGGCTCAGGTGCGACCAGCGTTTCAGGACGCTCAAGCGTCTCGATATTGCCGCCAGAGGCGGATGGCGCAGCGGCGGGAGCCGATGCGACAGGTTCACAAACAGGGTCAGGCAGCGGGGGCAGCGCGGCATCATCCGCCAGCGGCTCATCCAGCAGCAAGTCTTCGTCTTCTGCCTCCAGGGCGACCGGGGCCTTTGCCCGCGTGGCTTTGGCGGTCGCTTTCGCGGCCTTGGCCTTGCCCGGCGCGCGTTTGCGCTTGGGGGCCTCTGCGTCGGTCGTGTCCTTGCAGTTCATCGTGCCCCAGACATGCTCGATGGTTTCGCCATTCCGAGAGACGGGCATCAAGATGCCGCGATAAAGTAGATTATGCTCCTGCCGGTTGACGAAGGCCGCTTCAAACCCGACCGGCGCGCGGTGCGCGAGGCATTGCAGATAGCGATCCGTCAGCCGTGACAGAAGCGACAGTGCAGGCACATCGCCCAGCTGGGAAATGGCATCATCACCTTCGCAATCAAAAAGGAGATGATCCCCCACAAAGACAAAGCGGGGATCAGATTCGTCGGTTCCGACTTCCAGCAGGAAGCTCTGCTCTCGAAACTCTGGGATCGAAACTTTCTCCATATCCTGCAAAGATGGAAAAGACTTTCCCTTCCCCACGCGCGCCCATTCATTATAGGCACGGGTTTGAAGTCGCCGTTCTTCTACAGAAATCGCAGGCCCTGCCATGTTTCGCGGTTACTTCCATGCTCAGCCGCCTTAAACTCCATGTTTATGGCGACTCTTTCTCATTCATGATTTTGATGAACGGCATTCGTAACTTGATGGCATTAAAACATTGTGAAGATGATATTCACTTTTCCAATTCTCGACAATAGGAGGAAAATATTGATTTGATCTATATCAAATTAAATTGAGAAAGATTATCAATTTCAACTTGCCGAGGGGAAAGAACGGTGCATTTCCGATCGATAATGAGCACGCAATGATTGCAAATAATTCGCAATGGCAATTGAAAATGCGTTGTGGGCTCATTTCATCAGATCGGCTCACCGGCATCGCGGGCGCGTTGCATCAACCCACTTTCATCCCGCTGGACGCGCAGGCCAAGCCCGATGAGCAGCATGATGATCAGCGGAGCCACCCAATTGATCGAGAGGATGGCCGGAGCCAGCTGCCCGCCCTTCGCATCCGCGATCAGGCCCACCACATAGGGACCGATACCCAATCCCAGGATCGTGGTGAGGATCAGATAGAGACTGGTCATGATCCCGCGCATTCGCGGCAACACCTGATCATACATCAATGCATAAAGCGGTGGTAGCCAACCGGTCAGCACGATCGAATAGATGACGAACCGCGTATAGAACGCAGTCGAATCCGGAGCAGCATAAACCCAGAGTGCGATGAGCGGAGACAGGCCAAGTGAAAACAGCGTTACCCACACCCGCCCACTGCCCGGCCAGCGCAGGTTGATGCGGTCTGACAATGGCCCTGTGATCATCGGCCCGACAATGCCGATGGCAGCGGACAGCAAGCCAAAGCTCAGCCCAACCTGACTGGGTGACAATTTGAATTGCGCCATCAGATAGGACGGCGTGAAGCCCATGATGCCATAGTTGATCATGGTCTGAAGTGCGCCAATCGCCATCGCCATGATCAGCGCGGGCGAGCGGGTGATGACTGCAAAGGCGGGCCTGTCAGACAGGCTGAGCCCTTGCAGCAGATTGACAATGACGATCAGCCCGAAACCGACGACGGCCCATTGCAAGGCGTGGGGATTGATCGAGAGACCACCCAGTTCGAGCGGCGGGCGCGGCGAGAAGGCCGTGGCAGCGCGCGTGGCCATGACCATCAGAAGGACAATGCCTGCCAGTGCGCAGAGATTGATCACCCAGTGCCGCAGCGATGCGCCACGCCGCACGAACGTCACCCAGTTGAGCCCCGGCAGCACAGAAGCGAGAACGCCGCCGCTTGCCGCGAACGGAGCCGGATCGACCGGAGTCGGGATGCCATCCATCATGCCGCGTTCCGGTTCCCGGAGCCGCCAAAGCAAGACAGCCAGAATGAAGCCAGGGGCCGCCGCCACGATAAACGCGAACTGCCAGCCCCGGAGCGCCGAATCGGGATTCGTCCGGCTCCACCAGTCTGCCGCAAAGCCGCCGAGGATCGAAGAGCCGCCCAGCCCCAAGGCAATCGCCGCCGCCATCACAGCCATAGCAAAGCCGCGCCGTTCCTTGGGCCAATAATCATAGACCAGGCTGGTGCCCGCCGGTTGCGTGGCCGCCTCACCAATGCCAACGCCCAATCGCGACAGAGCCAGCATTGCAAAGCCGCTCGCAAAGGCCGCCATCCCCGTCGCAATCGACCAGAAGGTGATGCTGATCGCAAGCAGCCTGTTGCGGAACCAGCCATCGGCCAAACGCCCGACCGGCAGCGAAAACAGGGCATAAAAGAGCGCGAAAACGGTGCCGTAGAGCAGCCCCATTTCGGCATTGCCAATGTTCAGATCCGCCTTGATCTGCGGCGCAAGGATAGCGAGGATGTTGCGATCCAGCAGGCTCATCGCTTGCGTCAGGCTGACAATGGCAAGCGCATATTTGGCGCCCGGCGGAATCCGGCTCGGCTCGCTCATCGTCTCAGTCCCCTCTTCTCCGCATGGGCCACCGCGTCACAGCATGTAGAAATCGGCAACCGTCGGAATATTATCATTCATCAGCAGGATCTTCTTTGCGGCGATCTTCAGCACATCGCCCTCCCGCACCAATCGGTATTCATAGCGCCCGAAGAAGCAATGATCGGTCCGCCGCTTCACATTGTGAACATGGCAGGCAAAGCTCGCCGTCACTCTGTCCGGCCCTTCGATCAGGATCGCGCTCACCTGATGCGAAGTGCGCAGCAGCGGCACCGAGGCGATCGAGAGCCCCGATTTCACACGCCACACCCGGTCTTCCAGATTATGCCGCCCCTGATACCAGATGAGAGAGAGTTCGCGGTCCGGATTGTCAGTGGGCGTCTCTTCATCGCGCCAGGCGGGCATCCAGTAGCTGCAATCCTCGGTATAGAGCGCCAGCCACCCATCCCAATCGCGCCGATCCAGACACAAAGCCTCGCGCGCCAGCAGGTCATGCACTTCATCGCGCCCGATCATGCGCTGCGCTCCATGCCCGCCTTGAGCCGCCGGAGCCAGGCCCGGTAATAGCTGTGGAACAGTGTTTCATCGCACAATTGCGATCCGCAGGGCTGGCTGCGATCCGGCTTCATCCCCAGCACATCGGCAAACTGGTCTGGCCCGGCCTGAACACTCTCCATCCCGCGCGCATAGCCCAATATCCAGGGCTGGATCTCGTTGCCATGGCCGGTCTGGCAATCGGCATAGCAAACCGTATCATCGGGGGTGGCCATGCCGGTGGGGTTGAAGAAATCCTCATAGTTGCGGATGCGCATCCGCCGCGCGGCATCACTTTCCCCCTTGGGCGCGATGCAGAAGGTGCGCATTTCGGTTTTCCCCGCGCTCACCGGACGGATGATCCGCAACTGGCTGGAAGCATTTTCGGCCACCTGCAAATTGGGGAAGACGGTCATGTTGCGCATATTGACCATCCAGTCCCGCCGCGCCGCGCCATAGCGTTCGGCAAGCAGCTCTGCCCGTTCGGCCAGCGGCACCGTGTCACTCAGCGGGATCACCTGCCAGTTGAGCACATGGCCTTCGTCAAAACCGTAGGTGCCGCCCGTGATGCCCTCGGTCATTTCACTCCACGCGGAATTTTCTCCCCACACCGATTTGACGGCATTCTTCTTTTCTTCGCGCCGCCGCTTTTCGATCAGCTGAAGATAAGAGGGGTGGGTGGAGGTAAAGTGATAGGCGTCGGCGCAATTTTCGAGCTGAAGCTTCCAATTGCCATCATAAGTGAACACAACCTCGCCCGGCACAAGCTCGAGCCCGTCCTCGCCCTGATCCGCCGCAACGTCGAGCAGATGCCGCGCTTCGCCGAGATGCTCTTCAATCGGACAAGTGGGCACCAGACTGCCAAACAGGAAGCCGCGATAATCGGCAAAGGCAGGCAGGCGGGACAGATTGCGATCCGTGTTCATGAAGGCGTCCGAATAAGCCCCGTCCTTCAACCCCTTGACCGCGACAGAACGGCCCGCGCTGTCAAAGCTCCAGCTATGATAGCGGCACACATGCAACCGACCACTGCCAGTGCGCTTGTGGCAAATCATCGCGCCCTTGTGCGTGCAGGCGTTGACGAACGCACCCAGCTGGCCATTGCCATCGCGCATCACAACCACCGGCACGCGCCCGACCATTGTCGTCAGATAATCATGCGGATGGGGCAGCTGGCTCGCCATCCCCAGAAACACCCATCCACCTTCGAAGATGTGGCGCATTTCCAGATCGAAAATGCGCTCATCAGTGAAGGCGCGACGATGCACGCTGAACCAGCCATCCGCCGCACGGTCATCAACCAGCGCGCTTACCTCTTCCCATCTCATGGCGCACATCCTACGACTTGAGCGGACAAGTGCAACCGTATGTTGCACATACAAAGTGAGGAGGCCCGTTGATGACCGCTCTGGACGCCCTGCGCGCCGCCTTTCCGGACAATCCGCCCGAAACAGAAGTGAGCGACAAATATCGCGGCGACTGGCTGATGCGTGCCGCGCCTGACGTTGCGCCACTCGCTCTGTTCCGTCCGCGCAGTGCGGAAGAGGTGTCGCGCGCGCTCGCCATCTGCACCGAGCGTCGTGTGCCGGTGGTGCCGCAGGGCGGGCTGACCGGCCTGACCGGTGGGGCCGTCCCCACACCCGGCGCGCTGCTGATCTCGATGGAGCGGATGAACCGGATCGAAGAGATTGATCCGGTGGCGCAGACAATCATCGTGCAGGCGGGCGTGCCGTTACAGACGATTCAGGAGGCCGCAGACGAAGCCGGACTGATGTTCCCGCTCGACATCGGATCGCGCGGCACCTGCCAGATTGGCGGCAACCTCTCCACCAATGCCGGCGGCAACCGCGTGCTGCGCTATGGCATGGCGCGCGCGATGGTGCTGGGGCTTGAGGCGGTGCTCGCGGATGGCACCATCGTCTCCTCGATGAACCGGATGCTCAAGAATAACGCCGGGTTCGATCTGAAACAGGTGTTCATCGGCACCGAAGGCGTACTGGGGATCATCACCCGCGTCGTGCTGCGCCTTGCCCCCAAGCCGCGCAGCATGGCGGTCTCGCTCGCCAGCTTTGCCGATTATGCCGCGTGCGAAGCCTATCTGGCGCTGGCGCGCGAACGCTTGGGCGATTCGCTCTCCGCCTTCGAAGTGATGTGGGACAGTTTCTACACGCGTGCCGTCGCGCGGAAAGGCGGTGTCGCGCCGCTGCCCACCGGTGCTGGGGCCTATGTCATCGTCGAAGTCTCTTCGTCCGATACGCGGGCCGAAGAGCAGCTTGAGGCGTTTATGGGGGCAGCACTTGAGCAAGGCCTGGCAACAGACGCCGTGCTGGCCCGCTCACTCCAGCAGGAACGCGCGATCTGGGGCATCCGCGATATGGGCGGCGAACTGATCCAGGCCTATGATCCGGTCGGCAATTTCGACATCAGCGTGCCCACCAGCCGGATCGCTTCGTTCGTGTCCGCCTGCACAGCTTCACTGGAAGAAGGCTGGCCGGGCGTCGAGACGGTGTGGTTTGGCCATGTCTGCGATGGCAATGTCCATCTGATCGCAGGCGGTTTTGGCGCGGACCAGCTCGAAGCGGTCGAACATGCCGTCTACACGGTGGCGCAGGCGCATGACGGCTCAATCTCGGCTGAGCATGGCATCGGGCTGCACAAGCGGGACTTTCTGCACTTGTCCCGCTCAGCCGAGGAAATTGCGATGATGCGGGCGCTCAAAGCGGCTCTGGACCCGCTCGGGCTCCTCAATCCGGGGAAGGTGCTGGGTTAGAAATCAGCCCCTCCCTGTGAAGGGAGGGGCTCACATCCTCACGCCGCCAGCGCCAACTCCGTTGCCTGCTTGATTGCGCGCTTGGCATCAAGTTCAGAGGCTTCGAACGCGCCGCCGATCAGCTCAGCCTTCAGCCCGGCGGCCTGCAGCTCATCAAACAGCGTGCGCAAAGGCAACTGGCCCGCACAGATGATGACGGTATCGACCGCGAACAGGGTCGGCTCACCGTTGACGCGGGTGTGGAGCCCTTCATCGTCGATCTTGAGATATTCGACGCCGCCGATCATGCCGACGCCCTTGCGCTGCAACGTCAGCCGGTGGGTCCAGCCGGTCGTGCGGCCGAGCGTTTTGCCCGGTGCGCCTGCCTTGCGCTGGAGCAGGGTGACTTCGCGGCCCGAAGTTTCAACGACCGGCTCCACCCCCGTCACGCCGCCGCGCGGGTGGTTCTGGAAGTCGATGCCCCATTCCTTGGCAAACACACCAATGTCCATCGCAGCGGACGTGCCCTTGTGCGTGATGAGTTCGGCGACATCGAAGCCGATCCCGCCAGCGCCCATGATCGCGACGGTCTGCCCGACCTGCGCCTTGCCCTTGATCACGTCGATGTACGAGACCGCCTTGGGGTGGTTGACCCCTTCCAGTTCGGGCACGCGCGGTTCGATGCCGGTGGCGACCACGGTTTCATCAAAGCCGCCCGCCTTGATCGTTTCCACGTCCACACGCGTGTTGAGCTTGAGCGTGATACCCAGCTTGTCGATCATGCGGCCATAGTAGCGGAGCGTTTCGTAAAACTCCTCCTTGCCAGGAATCGTCTTGGCGAGGTTGAACTGACCGCCAATCTCCGAGCCTGCATCAAACAGCGTGACCTTGTGTCCACGCTCCGCCGCCTGCACGGCATAGGCCAGGCCCGCTGGCCCCGCACCCACCACTGCGATGGACTTGGCCGCCGTCACGGGCTTCACCACCAGTTCGGTCTCGCGGCAGGCACGCGGGTTGACGAGGCAGCTCGTCATCTGGCCGGTGAAGGTGTGATCCAGACAGGCCTGATTGCAGGCGATGCAAGTGTTTATCTCATCCTCGCGGCCTTCGAGCGTTTTCTTCACCAGCTGTGAATCCGCAAGCATGGGCCGCGCCATCGAAACAATGTCCGCATCGCCCCGCGCCAGCACCTCTTGCGCGACATGCGGCATGTTGATGCGGTTGGAGGTGATCACCGGGATGCCGAGTTCCTTCTTCAGGCGCCCGGTGACGCCCGCAAAGGCCGCGCGCGGCACCATTGTGGCGATGGTCGGCACAAACGCCTCATGCCAGCAGAAGTGCGTGCTGATGATCGATGCGCCCGCGCCTTCAATCGCCTTGCCGAGCGAGACAACTTCATCCCACGCCAGACCGCCTTGAAGCATGTCCATCGCGGAGATGCGGAAGACGATGATGAAATCCTTGCCCACGGCTTCGCGCGTGCGCTTCACGATCTCGACCGGGAAGCGCATCCGGTTTTCCCAGCTGCCACCCCACTGGTCGGTGCGCAAATTGGTCATCTGCACCAGGAAGGTGGAGATGAGATAGCCAGCCGAACCGATGATCTCGACGCCATCATAGCCTGCGTCCTTGGCGAGCGTGGCGCAGCGCACGAAAGCTGCGATCTGCTCTTCAATCCCCTCTTCGGTCAATTCGTTGGGCACGAAGCGGCCAATGCGCGATTTGACGGCGGACGGCGCGACGCAATCGGGCGTGCCGGCGAGCGGCCCGGTGTGGAGGATCTGCATACAGATCTTGCAATCCGCGTCTGCCGCATGAACCGCGTCCGTCACCTGCCGGTGCAGTGTGACATCATCCGCGCCCAGCATCTTCGCGCCCATGCCTGCTGTGGGGTGCGGGCCGATGCCGCCGGTGATAATCATGCCGACGCCGCCTGCGGCGCGTTCCGCAAAGAAGGTCGCCATGCGCTCGCCCGCATTGGACACATCTTCAAGGCCGGTGTGCATCGAGCCCATCAGGATTCGGTTCTTGAGTCTGGTGTGGCCCAGATCGAGCGGAGTGAAGACGTGGGGGTATTTGGTAAGGGCTGACATGGGTGTGTTGCTCCTGAATTTTCTCGTCATTCCCGCGAAGGCGGGAATCCATGAACACGAATTCGACTAAGATGCTCTGCCCTTTGCCCGATCCTGACGCTTCGGTGGTCTTGGATTCTCGCCTTCGCGGGAATGACGAAAACCGGGCGGTAAACATCAATCCTGAATATAGACGGGTTTGCGCTTTTCGAGGAAGGCCTTCATGCCTTCAGCGACATTGGGGCTCTTGCTCGTCATCAGCTGGTTGCGGTTCTCGATGGCCATCGCGGCCTCCAGCCCCTGTGCGTCGATTGCCATGGCCAAGCCTTCCTTAGTCATGCGCAGGCCCATGGGAGAGGCCCCAAGCAGATCATCGACCCAGGGCTGTGCTGCCGCTTCCAGCTGATCATCAGGCACCACTTCGGCGACCAGACCCACCGCCAGCGCGCGCGGGGCTTGGATGAAGCGGCCGGTGAGCATCAGTTCAGACGCAATCGATCCGCCCACCAGACGCGGCAGGAAATAGCTCACGCCCATGTCACACGCCGATAGCCCCAGCTTGATGAAAGCCGCGTTCATCCGCGCGCTTTCGCCCGCGATACGAATGTCAGACGCAAGCGCAAAGGCAAAGCCGCCGCCACATGCCGCGCCGTGGACCAGCGAAATGATCGGCTGCGGGCAGCGGCGCATCTTGATGTAAACGTCCGCCAGATAGCCCTGAAAATAGAAGCCGCCGCCAAAAGGCAGCGTATCGCGCGGGCGTTCATTGCCTTCCTTGATGTCCAGCCCGGCGCAGAAGGCCTTGCCCGCACCACGCATCACGACAACGCGCACCGAGCCGTCATTGTAGAGCTTGCCAAAATAGTCGTTCAGTTCCTCGACCATCTTGAGCGAGATCGCGTTGAGGCTGTCGGGCCGGTTGAGCGTCAGCCAATCGACCCGCCCCCGCTTTTCGACGCTGATCGTTTCATATGCCGTGCCCATCTTCGTGCCTCTCCTGCATTCCAGTTTCCGTTTACGGAAATCAGATGCAGGCAGGGCCTGTCAAGAGCGTGCGCGACAATCAGCCGGGCTTCACTGCCGTCACCAGAGCATAATAGCCGCCACCGGTTTGTTGCGCTTCGACCGATGTGAAGCCTGCCCCTTCCAGAAAGCCGCGCAATTCGGGCAAGCTATATTGCCGCCCGCGCGTGCCGAGCAGCATCAGGATGGAGAAGGCTGCCGTAGCGGCAGGGCCGCAGCCATCATCATCCATCAGCATTTCGTGCAGGATGATCCGGCCGCCCGGCGGCAAGGCCGCGAACGACTTGGCCGCGAGAAGCCGGCAGGTCGCATTGGACCAGTCATGGAAAATGTTGGAGAGGAAATGCGTGTCATGACCAATGGGCCAATCCTCCCGGAACATGTCCACCGCCTGCGTCACGACGCGACCATCCAGTCCCGCCGAATCGGCATAGGGTTGTGCCGCCGCGCACATGGCGGGGATTTCCATCACCGTCGCGCGCAATTCCGGCCAGGCCTTGGCGAGCGCAATTGAGAAAATGCCGGAACCGCCGCCAACATCGAGCAATGACTGCACACCGCTGAACAGCGGCTGCCGGGCCGCCGCAGCGCTGGACCAGACGCTATGCGAATTCATGAACGCCGCAATCCGGACCGCGAGGTCGGCGGGCATCTCGCCACGCTCCCATTCCTGAACAGCGGACGCATGACCTTCTGCCTTGTCGCCGCTTTTGAGCGTGTCCATCAACTGGGCGTGGAGTGGCTGAGACGCGCGATAGCCCCAAAGCAGCGGCCCCCAATAGGCCGGATCGGCAGGATTGAGATAGGTGCGCGTCACCGGCGTCGCCCGCCAGCGACCCTCGCGCCGCTCGACAAAGCCCGTCGCGGCAAGGAGGCCAAGATGGATAGAAAGCGCGCGAGCATCAACGCCCAGCCGCGCGGCCAGAGCCTCAGTCTCAAGCGGCGCTTCAATCAGCGCGGTAAAAATGCCCACTTCATCGGCCACCGTCATCACCGGAAGGCGATACGCGGCCAGCCAATTGTCCCAGATCGTGCGATCGTCGGTGAGCAGGGCCGCGAAATCCGGAACCGCCGCGCTCATGCGACAGTCCAGACAAGCGGGAGCGATTCCACGGCATGGACGATGCCCGTCGCCAGCACGGGCGGCGCATCGGGGTCGAGCCGGAAATCGGGAATGCGTTTGAGCCATTCCTCATGGAAAATCCGCAATTCCTGCATGGCGAGCGGCGCGCCGATGCAGCGGTGATTGCCATGGCTGAAGCTCGAATGCTTCCACGCATCCTTGCGTGTAAAATCAACGGTCAGCGGATCCGCGAACACCGCTGGATCCATTGAATGCATACAGGCTGAAACGAGAATCTGCTCGCCCGCTTTCATCTGTGCACCTTCATACTCCATATCTTCGCGCACCACCCGCGCGATGTTGGGCACGGGGTAGCGGCGCATCATCTCTTCAATGGCGCGCGGGATCAGATCGGGATTGGAGACCAGTTGCGCGCGCAAATCAGGGTTGCGCGCAAGGCATAACGCCTGCCAGCCCATCGTGGCGGTCACGGGATCGAGCCCGCCGCCGATCAGCCCGCTCGCCAACCCCGCAGCCTCATCATCGGTCATCACGCGTCCGCCGACATCGGCCACCAGTGCGCCGCTGAAAATGTCTTCGCCCGGATGAGCGCGCCGTTCCGCGATCAGATTGCGGATATAGTCGTTCATATACTGCCGCCCTGCGACCTTGCGGTCCTCACTGGTGGGGCGGAGGTTGGAGTTGACCGCTTCAAGCAAAGGCAGCCGGTCTGCCATCGGCAGGTTGAGCATCCGCAGGATGATGATGATCGGCAGTTGCTGCGCGAAATCGGCCATGAATTCGCAGCGCCCCCTGGCGGCAAATCCTTCAATCAGTTCAACCGCGAGCGCACGGGCCTCTTCCGCCCATTTGCGCACCGATTGCGGCGACATGACGGGGAGCAACATCCGGCGGAACGGAGCATGGACCGGCGGGTCAAGCTCCAGCGGCACCGCAGGCGGGCGATCCGCCTTGGGAATGAAGGCAAAGCGCGAAGAGAAGCGCTCCACATCGGTCAGCACTTCCTTGGTGACAGCGCCCGTGGTCGCGATCCAGTGCCCACCATTGTGCGGCGTCCATACGACCGGCGGACCGCCTTGCAGCTTCGCCCAAGCTTCAAACGGGTCTTCGCCGCGCGGGCAAGGGGCATAGAAATCAAAATCGACCGCCAATTCGGATGCCACATGATCGGGCCGGGCCACCTGCATACCCATGTCACTCTCCCTCTTGCTTTGCGCTTGACCTTATCATGCGTCAAACCGTATGCAACACATACAATTACGGAGAGGAGAGCGGAGTGAGTACCGTCACCTTGTATCACTGGGAACCCAATGCCAATTCCGGCAAGCCCATGCTGGCGCTGATGGAAAAGGGCGTGGCGTTCGACAGCCATTATATCGACATGCTGAATTTCGATCAGCACAAGCCCGAATATCTGGCGATCAATCCGCAGGGCACCATCCCCGCGATGACCCATGGTGACAGGGTGCTCGTCGAATCGACCGCGATCATGGAATATGTGAACGAGGAATTTGACGGCCCGGCGCTGATGCCTGCCGACGCGCGCGCGCGCTGGCGCATCCGCTGGTGGATGAAATATATGGATCAATGGCTCGCCCCGAGTTTCTCCATGTTTGGCTGGAAATTCTTCGTTGGCCCCAATGCCCTTGCCGCGCACGGGCAGGAAAAGATTGAGGAACAGATTGCCCGCATCCCGCTGCCCGAACGTCAGACGGCGTGGCGCAAGGCGGTGTTTGGCCTGTTCTCCGAAGAGGAAATGGCCGAGTCGGGACGCCGGATCGGCGTAGGCATCCAGATGCTCGAAGCCGAACTGGGCAAGCGCGAATGGCTGGCGAGCGACGAATACAGCCTCGCTGATGTGAACGGCTTCAACCTCGCTTACGCCATGCCGCTCTCGCAGCCGCACCTGGCGAATGATGAGGTGACGCCCAACATCATGCGCTGGCTGCGCGCCATTTATCGCCGCCCCGCCACACGCGCCTGCTGGAAGCTGGGCCGGACCCCGATGGCGAGCCGCGTCGAAATTCTCGAACAGGATTACATCCCGCCGGGCCGCGAGGCCGATGGCATTGCGAGCGGAGTGCGCTGAGATGAGCATGATCCTTTATCATGGCGAACCCAATGGCCCCTCGCTCGCTGTGCTGGCAGCCTTGGGTGAAAGCGGCGTGCAGGCGGAGTGCAAGGCCATCAACCTGCTGGCAGGCGAGCGCCACGCCATCCCCGGCCTGACGGAAGCCGTCGCGCGAAACATGGGTGTGGAAGGCGAAGGCCCTGTGCTCGTGGTGGATGGTGAAGCGATGACCGAGAGCGTCTTCATCGCGCAATTCCTCGATGAGTCCGGCGCCAACACGCTCCAGCCGAAGGATGCCTATGCGCATTGGCAGATGCTGATGTGGTGTCGGCGCGTCACCGAACGCTGCGCGCCAGCTGCGGCCTTTCTCGGCTGCCGTGCCTATGCCCGTCCGGCTCTGGATACAGCGGCGCTGGAGCGGATTGTCTCCCCCGATTTGCGTGCGCGCTGGGAAGCGGTGCAGGCGGGCGACTATTCTCAGGCGCAGGTCGATGATTCGATCCGCCACGTCACGGCTGCGGTCCAGATGGTCGAGGATCAGCTCGCCGATGGCCGCGATTGGCTGATGGGGCCGCTCACCATTGCGGACTTCGAAACCTATGGCTGGCTGGTCGGCATGGCCGCTGTCGTGCCCGATGCGTTTGAAGGCAAGGACCGCGCGGCGGCATGGATGGCGCGGGTCAGCGCACGGCCTTCGGTGCAGGCCGCTCTGGCGCGCGCGACCAGCGCCAATCCTGAGCAGAGCTGGGCACCGGGGCCGGAAATCAACCGCTGGGGCTAAATTCCCTCTCGATTCCCGGCGCAGACGCTGGCAAGACCCGTTCTGGTTCAAAACGCATTTCGGGGCACACATGGGCAATCCATGATCCCCGCCACAGGAAGAGGATTGTCGCCCATGAAGGCCAAGCTGGTTCTCGCCGTATCGGCGCTCGCATTGATGACGGTTGCAGGCTGCAAGCAGACGCCCAGTTCCGAACTGCCGGGTGCGGTCAATGCGGAGCGGATCAAGAAGGCGGATGGCAGCGAGTGGCTGAGCTATGGCCGCAGCTATGACGAGCAGCGCCACAGCCCGCTGGATCAGATCAACCAGACCAACATCAAGGATCTCGGCCTCGCCTGGTTTGCCGATCTGGATACCGCACGCGGTCAGGAAGCGACGCCGCTCGCCATTGATGGCAAGATTTACATCACCACTGCCTGGTCCAAGGCGAAGGCTTATGATGCGGTGACGGGCAAGCTGTTGTGGGAATATGATCCCAAGGTGCCGGGCGAGCGTGCAGTTGCGGCCTGTTGTGACGTGGTGAACCGGGGCATGGCCGCGTGGGGGGACAAGCTGTTCCTCGGCACGCTTGATGGCCGCCTTGTCGCGCTCGATCGCAATACCGGCAAGGAAGTGTGGAGCACTGTGACGCTCGACCAGTCCAAGCCCTACACCATCACCGGCGCACCGCGCGTGATTAACGGCATGGTCATCATCGGCAATGGCGGCGCTGAAATGGGTGTGCGCGGCCATCTGACCGCCTATGACGCCGATAGCGGCAAGGAAATCTGGCGCTTCCATTCGGTGCCCGACGAACCCGGCAAGAATGAAGCCGAGCATCTGAAAAAGGCAGAATCGACGTGGAAGGGTGAATATTGGAAGATCGGCGGCGGCGGCACCATGTGGGATGCCATGGCCTACGATCCAGAGCTCGACCTACTCTATGTCGGCGTGGGCAATGGCAGCCCGTGGAATCAGCATTTCCGCAGTCAGGGTGAGGGCGACAATCTCTATCTCTCCTCCATCGTCGCGCTGCGACCCAAGACGGGCGAATATGTCTGGCACTTCCAGACCACACCGGGTGAAACATGGGATTATACCGCCACCCAGCACATCATGCTGGCTGATCTGACCATCGGCGGCGAAAAGAAGAAGGTGCTGATGCAAGCGCCGAAGAACGGCTTCTTCTTCGTGCTCGACCGCACCAACGGCAAGCTGATTTCGGCCGACAATTATGTGCCGACGACTTGGGCCACGGGCTTTGATCTGAAGACGGGCCGTCCGATCGAAAATCCGGAAAGCCGCTATTACAAGACGGGCAAGCTCTATGTCGGTTCGCCCGGTCCGATTGGCGGGCATAACTGGCACCCGATGGCCTATGATCCCAAACAGGGTCTGGTCTATATCCCGGCTATCAACTCCGCCTTCCCCTTCATCCACAAGCCTGACTGGAAGGCAAACAAGCACGGCTTCAACGTCGGTCTCGATCTGGCCTCCGGCGCGATGCCGGCTGACCAGAAAGCGCGCGATGCGGCCATGGCGGCAACCACGGGTGAACTGATCGCGTGGGATCCGGTTGCCAAGAAGGCGCGCTGGAAAATCAAATATCCTGCCGCATGGAATGGCGGCCTGCTCTCCACAGCGGGCAACCTCCTGTTCCAGGGCAATGCGGCGGGGGAATTCAACGCACTTGATCCGGCGTCGGGTAAGAAGCTCTGGTCGTTTGCGGCGCAAACCGGCGTGGTGGCTCCAGCTTCGACGTTCAAGGTGGGCGATGACCAATATGTCGCGGTCCTGGCGGGTTGGGGCGGCGCATGGCCGCTCGCGTCGGGCTATGTCGGAGAACAGCTTGGCCCGGTGCGCAATCAGTCCCGCCTGCTGGTGTTTAAGCTGGGCGGCAAGGCCAAGTTGCCTGAAGTCGGCCCGCATACGCTGCCGCCGCTCGATCCGCCGGTTTCCACAGGCACGCCTGAGCAAATTGCGGATGGTGCGAAGAATTTCGGCCAGTTCTGTGGCGTCTGCCACGGCGATTCAGCTATCGGCACCGGCGTCACGCGCGACCTGCGGCGTGCGGGTTCGCTGGGTGACGCGAAGATCTGGAACCAGATCGTCATCGGCGGCGCACTCAAAGCGCGCGGCATGATCAGCTGGAAGGAAGAGCTGACCGATGCGCAGGCGGAAAATCTCCGCCACTATGTCATCAAGCGCGCGCAGGAAGATAAGGCGCTGGGGATGAAGTGAGGGCGCACGCTCTCACAATAATGACGTCATTCCCGCGAAGGCGGGAATCCATGAGCATCAAGGGTCGAGACCTTGGATTCCCGCCTTCGCGGGAATGACGTGTCATTATTGTCACGCAAATTTCGTATGCAACACTAACAAAATCATGATAGCATCCGCTCCATTCCGCGCAGAGTCGGACCGATCATCGAGAGGAGTTTTGCCATGAACGCCGTCACCACCATCAGCCGCGAGCAAAAGCCTTATTCGGAGGCGGCGAAGGCTGCACTGGCCCGCAAGCCCGCCCTATTCATCAACAATGAATGGGTGACCTCCAACCATGGCGCACTGCTTGAAGTGGAAGACCCTTCGAACGGCAAGATCGTGAGCCATGTGGTTGACGCATCGGACAAGGATGTCGATCGTGCCGTGGCTGCCGCCCGCGCCGCGTTTGACGATGGCCGCTGGTCCAATCTGCCGCCGATGGTGCGCGAACGCACCATGCACCGCCTCGCCGATCTGCTCGAAGCCCATTCAGACGAATTTGCAGAGCTTGAAGCCATCGACAATGGCAAGCCCAAGGGCATGGCTGGCGCAGTCGATATTCCCGGCGCGATCAGCCAGATCCGCTTCATGGCGGGCTGGGCGAGCAAGGTCGCGGGCGATACGACACAGCCTTACACGATGCCCAATGGCATGGTGTTCAGCTATACCGTGAAGGAGCCGGTCGGCGTCTGCGCGCAGATCGTGCCGTGGAACTTCCCGCTGCTGATGGCCTGCCTCAAGATCGCCCCCGCTCTCGCTGCGGGCTGCACCATCGTGCTCAAGCCTGCAGAACAGACCTCGCTCACCGCGCTGCGTCTGGCTGATTTCGTGGCGGAAGCAGGTTTCCCGGCCGGCGTGCTCAACATCATCACCGGCAATGGCCATACAGCGGGTGATCGCATGGTGAAGCATCCCGATGTGGACAAGGTCGCCTTCACCGGATCAACCGAGATCGGCAAGCTGATCAACCGCAATGCGACCGACACGCTGAAGCGCGTCACGCTCGAACTCGGCGGCAAATCGCCCGTCGTGGTGATGCCCGATGTCGATGTCGCGTCAACCGCGCCCGGCGTAGCAGGGGCCATCTTCTTCAACGCGGGCCAGGTCTGCGTCGCGGGCTCACGCCTCTATGCGCACAAGTCGGTGTTCGACAAGGTGGTGGAAGGCATGGCCGAAACCGCGCCGTTCTGGGCACCGCGCCCTTCGCTTGATCCCGACGCGCATATGGGCGCGATCATCAGCAAGGAGCAGCACGAGAAGGTGATGGGCTATATCGAGGCGGGCAAGCGCGATGGCGCGTCGGTCGCGATGGGCGGCGATGCGCCTTCGGTCGATGGCGGCTATTATGTGAACCCCACCATCCTTGTAGACGTAAACCCGCAAATGAGCGTCGTGCGGGAGGAGATTTTCGGCCCCGTGGTCGTCGCGCAGCGCTTCGATGATCTTGATGAAGTGGCCAAGGCTGCGAACGACACCTGTTTCGGTCTGGGTGCGGGCATCTGGACCAAGGATGTTGCCGCGATGCACAAGATGGCCGCGCGCATCAAATCGGGCACCGTCTGGGGCAATTGCCACGCGCTGATCGACACCGCTCTGCCCTTTGGCGGCTACAAGGAATCGGGTCTGGGCCGCGAACAGGGTCGGCAAGGCGTCGAAGCCTATCTGGAAACCAAAACCGTCATCATCCAGCTCTGATGACCTACGCCCGGAACGCCTGGTATGTCGCGGCATGGTGCTGCGATCTGGATGTGGCGACGCCTTTCGCCGTCTCCATCTTGGGCGAACCGCTGGTGATCTGGCGGAGCGAAAGCGGCGCGTTACATGCGTTGGAAGATCGGTGTGTCCATCGCCTTGCTCCGCTCTCTCTCGGCCGGTGTGAGGGCGAGCGGCTGCGCTGCCTCTATCATGGTCTGCTGTTCGATCCTGACGGTCGGGTGGCGGAGATCCCGGGGCAAGATCTGCTCCCTGCTCAAGCCAAGGTGCGCGCCTATCCGGTGGTGGACCGGCATGACTGGATCTGGGTATGGATGGGCGATCCCACGCTGGCGGATGCGGTGCTTATCCCGCCTGCGGTGGGCATTTCCGAACCAGATTGGGTGCTGGGCCATGGTCAACTTGATTATGCGGCCGAAGCCCGCCTGATCTGCGATAATCTGCTCGACTTCAGTCACCTCACCTATGTTCATGCGGCAAGCTTTGGCGCTGGCGCAGAGTTTGCAGAGCATCAGCCCAAGATTGCCATGCTGGAACGCGGCGTGCGAGTGACGCGCTGGCTGCCCAACCCTGTCGGCTCCCCACGTAACCCGCATGATGTGCCGATGGAAGCTTATCAGGCTTATGATTTCCTCGTGCCCGGCGTGTTGCTGATGTGGTCGGGCAATTATACCTTGGGTACGTCGGCGCAGCTGGGCGCTGAAGCTCCCGCGATGGAGGATGCCGTTTCAGGCCTCAACTTCACCAGTCAGGCGGTCACACCGCTGGGTGATGGTACTGCGCGCTATTTCTTTTCATGGGGGCCGCATGTCCGCGATGGGGATGCTGCCAAGCGCGACATGATGATGGCGATGGCCGGGCAGGCCTTTGCCGAAGACAAGATGATGATCGAAGCGCAGCAGCGTGTTATCGCCGCCACGCCCGACCCGCGCATCATGCCCACCGCGCACGACAAGGGGGTCACACTCTACAACCGGCTGGTCGAGAAACTGGCCCGGACCCATTCTGCCGAACTGGAGACTGCCGCATGATCGACCTGTCCAAAATCAAAGCCATCGACGTTCACGTTCATGCCGAAGTGTCCTGCCATGACCCGGAAGACCCCGTGATGGGCCAGTTTTTCGACGCTGCTTCTGCCTATTTCAAGGCCCCGCGCGAACGGCCGAAGATGCCGGAAATCGTGGAGATTTACCGCGAACAGCAGATTGCCTTCTGCATGTTCACCGTCGATTGCGAAAGCGCAATCGGGGCCAAGCGCGTCTCCAACTATGAAGTGGCGGAATTCGCTGCCAAACATGACGACATCTGCATCCCCTTCGCCTCGATCGACCCGCACAAGGGCAAGATGGGCGCGAAGGAAGCGCGCGATCTGGTCGAGAACTATGGCGTGAAGGGCTTCAAGTTCCACGGCATCATGCAGAACGCGCACCCCGCTGACCGCATGGGCTACCCGATCTATGAAGTGATCAACGAATATAAGCTGCCCGCCATCTTCCACACCGGCCACTCCGGCATGGGCACAGGGATGCGCGGCGGCGGCGGCGTGCGGCTGAAATATGGCCAGCCGATGCTGATCGATGATGTGGCGGTGGATTTCCCCGACATGAAGATCATCCTCGCCCATCCCAGCTGGCCATGGGTGGATGAAAGCCTTTCCATGGCGCTGCACAAGGATAATGTGTTCATCGACCTATCCGGCTGGAGCCCCAAATTCTTCCAGCCGCAGATCATCAATTACGCCAATGGCCAGTTGCGCAAGAAGATGCTGTTCGGCTCTGACTTCCCCCTGATCCACCCGCAAAAATGGATCGATGCCGCGCTTAAGGTTGGCTTCAAGGAAGAGGTGCTGCCCGGTATCATGAAGGATAACGCCGCGCGCGTGCTGGGGCTGGCGTGACCGACTTTGCCGACCGCCGCATCATTGTCACTGGAGCATCGACCGGCATCGGGCGGGCAACCGCGCTGATGCTGGGCGGACGCGGCGCGCATGTGGCGCTGATCGCGCGCAGTGCTGACAAGCTGGAGGTGCTGGCAGCAGAGATCGCAGCAGCAAGCGGCAGCGCCTCGGTCCATCCGGCAGACGTGGCGGATCGTGCTGAACTCGCAGCAGCGTTCACAGCGGCAGGGCCTGCTGACGGGTTGTTCGCCAATGCGGGGTTTGGCGGCGATTTCGCGCCCTTCCCGGCCTATTCGGATGCGAATTGGGACGCTCTGATTGCCTCCAATCTGACGAGCGTGTTCCTCTCGATCCGAGCGGTGCTGCCTGCTATGCAAGAGGCGCGCAAGGGCTCCATCGTGGTAACGGGCAGTCTGGCGAGTGAGCGCGGAATGCCAATGAATGCGGGCTATGTCGCCGCCAAGCATGGCGTATTGGGCCTTGCCCGCGCTGCTGCTGCGGAAGGCGCCCCGCACAATGTCCGCGTCAATTGCCTGATCCCCGGCTTCATCGAAACGCCGCTTCTGCACAATATCGCGGGTGGCGCAGACGTGGCGCCCGTGATGGAGGCGATGGGCAAAGGCGTGCCGCAAGGCCGCGTCGGCCAGCCGGAGGAATGCGCCTCGCTCGTCTGCTTCCTGCTGTCTGATGCGGCGAGCCATATCACCGGGCAGTCGATGGCGGTGGATGGCGGGATTTTGGGGACGTTGATTCCGTAAGGCGCTCCGTCATTGCGAGGAACGCAGTGACGAAGCAATCCAGACTGTCGGGCGTTGCACTGGATTGCTTCGCTCTGCTCGCAATGACGAAGGATGGAGTGATGACACTCAAATATTACCACGCCGAACCCTTGGCTAACTCGCTCAAATCCATGATCCCGCTCATCGAAAAGGGGTTGGAGTGGGAGAGCATCTATGTCGATCTCCATAAGTTCGAACAGCATTCGGACTGGTTTACGGCGATCAACCCCGAAGGGCAGGTGCCCGTGCTTGATCATGATGGCGTGATCATCACGCACACAACCGTCATCAACGAATATCTGGAAGACGCCTTCCCGAACGCGCTGCCGCTGCGTCCGCGTGATCCGGAAGGCGCGGCGCGGATGCGCTACTGGAACAAATTTGTGGATGAGCATGTGATGAACCACGTCTCGATGCACGGATGGCACCGCATGATCCGCATCATCACGCAGAATATCGAGGAGGGCACGTTCGAAGAGCTGATGGCGCGCATTCCGCTGCCTGATCAGCGCAAGAAGTGGATGACGGCGCGCTCCGGCTTTTCCGAAGCCGATCTGGCCAATGCCACGGTGAAGATCGACTATGCGCTGAACAAGGTAGAGGCGCAACTGGCGCAAACGCCTTGGCTGGCAGGCGCGGATTATACGCTGGCGGACATCAACTTCTATTCGCATTGCGGTGCGATGGTGGAGCGGATGTTCCCCGATCTGGAGGTCGCCGCTCGCTTCCCGCGCATTGTGGACTGGCGCGAGCGCGTGACGGCGCGGCCCGCAGTGGCAACCGCGCTCAAGGCCGAGGATCGCACCATGCCAGGCCTGCGCACCTGGTCTGGGCATGTGCGCTAGTCTTGTAGAACTCCGTTCGTGCTGAGCCTGTCGAAGCACTGTCTTTCCTATATGCCATCATGCCCAGAAAAGGGCAGCCCTTCGACAAGCTCAGGGCGAACGGTTGAAAAGGGTTCGTAACTGACAATGGCCACATTCATACTGATCCATGGCAGCTGGCATGGCGGCTGGTGCTTTGACGATGTGAAGGCGCTGCTCGAAGCGCAGGGCCATGCGGTGATTGCCCCCGATCTACCCGGCATGGGCGGCGGTGACGACGAAATGGCGCAGATTACGCTCCAAGGCTGGGGCAATTTCGCCGCAGACCTGTGCCGCAGCGCGCCGCAGAAACCCGTCATCCTTGCCGGGCACAGCCGGGGTGGGCTCGTGGTCAGCCAAGCGGCAGAAACCGCGCCCGAAGCGATCGACGCCATCGTCTATATCTGCGCGATGATGCTGCCCAACGGCGCCTCCCGCGCGCAATTCAAGACGATGGAGGAGCCCAATCCGGCCTTTGACGCGCTGATCAGCAAGACGCCCGGCGGGCATGGCAGCGTCATCACCGGTGCAAATCCTGAGGCCGTGTTCGCGCAACTCTCTCCGCCCGATAAGGTGGCAGCGGCCATGGCGCGGCTGGTATCCGAACCGCATGGCCCGCGCGCGACGCCCGTGCATGTCACGCCAGAGCGCTGGGGCAAAATCCCGCGCACCTATGTGGAATGCACCGAAGACCGGACGATCCCGATCAACAGCCAGCGGCGGATGATTGCGATGTCGCCCGGCGCGAAGGTCGTGACGCTTGATGCGGACCATTCGCCTTTCCTCTCGCGCCAGAAGGAACTGGCGATCGCACTCCTAGGAGCGATTCCCGACTGACGTGGTGCGCCAACAGGTTAGCACAGTTCGTGCTGAGCGTGTCGAAGCACTGCCCTTCCCTCATCGTGCAGCAACACGCAAAAGCAGTGCTTCGACACGCTCAGCACGAACGGAGATCGCTTGAATTTCAGGAAAATCTGCAAACGCTCCGGCTCAAAGGCCGGAGCGCGGAACAGCATCAGTCCTTGAACACCACGGTCTTGTGGCCGTTCCGCAGCACGCGGTCCTGCAAGTGCCAATGGACAGCCTGCGCCAGCACGCGGCGTTCAATGTCGCGGCCCTTGCGCACTAGATCATCGGGGCTGTCGGCGTGGCTGATGGCCTCCACATCCTGATGGATGATCGGGCCTTCATCCAGATCTTCGGTGACATAATGCGCGGTTGCGCCGATCATCTTCACACCGCGCTCAAACGCCTGATGATAGGGCTTTGCACCCTTGAAGCCCGGCAGAAAGCTGTGATGGATGTTGATGCAGCGCCCGGACAGGAAGGCGGAAAGATCATCTGACAGGATCTGCATATAGCGCGCCAGCACCACCAGTTCGGCTCCGGTTTCATTCACCAGTGCCTTGATCTGCGCTTCCTGCTGCGGCTTGGTCTCCTTGGTGATGGGCAGATGATGGAACGGAATATCACCGAGCAGGCTGATCTTGAGCGCATCACGAGGATGGTTGCAGATGATGCCCACCACATCCATCGGCAGTTCGCCGATACGATGCCGATAAAGCAGATCGCCCAAGCAATGATCAAATTTGGAGACCATCAGAATCACCTTGCGACGCTCATCCGAGCTGCGCAGGCGCCACTCCATTCCCATATCCGTTGCATAGGGTGAAATCGCGGCACGAAAGCCTTCAAGCGTGGCCCCTTCGGCCAGATCAAACACCACACGCATGAAGAATCGCTTGGTTTCCGTATCGTTGAACTGCTGCGAATCGAGGATATTGCCGCCCTGTTCGGCCAGCTGGCGCGCCACATTGGCAACCAGACCGGGACGGTCGTCACAGGAAAGCGTGAGAATCTGGCGGACTGCGGACATGGTCGCTCCTCTTCCTGGCAAATTATTGTTTGTGTTGCATACAAATTTTGATATGCCTTGCCTATCGTTTTTTTCAACGCCGCGACTCGTGGCGTTCTGCGCGTTTGCGCCCAACACAGAGGAGAGACTGATGGCTGCATCCAATCTGGAACAAGTGCTGGCAGGAGCCGGCAACATCGTGGACATGCTGCGTAATTCGCAGCTGGGGGCCTATGTCTATCCGGTGGTTGCGCCCGAATTCTCCAACTGGCGCAGCGAGCAATGGGCGTGGCAGCACAGCGCCGTTCTGTTTGACCAGTCGCACCACATGGTGAACCTTTACATTCGTGGCAAAGATGCGGCCAAGCTGCTCTCTGACACGATGATCAACAGCTCCAAGGGCTGGGCGGTCAACAAGGCCAAGCAATATGTGCCGACGACGCCTTATGGCCATGTGATCGGCGATGGCATCATCTTCTGGGAAGAAGAACAGAGCTTCACCTATGTCGGCCGTGCGCCGGCTTCCAACTGGCTGCGCTATCATGCGGCGACCGGTGGCTATGATTGCGAGATCATTCTGGATGATCGCTCGCCGATGCGTCCGATGGGCAAGCCTGTTACCCGCAAGGAATGGCGCTTCCAGATTCAAGGCCCGAAGGCCTGGAACGTGATTGAAAAGCTGCATGGCGGCCCGCTGGAGCAGTTGAAGTTCTTCAACATGTCCACGATGAACATCGCGGGCAAGACGGTGCGTACGCTGCGGCACGGCATGTCTGGTGCGCCGGGCCTCGAAATCTGGGGGCCGTATGAAGAGCAGGAAGAAATCCGCGCTGCAATTCTGGAAGCGGGCAAGGAATTCGGCCTGATCGCCTGCGGCAGCCGTGCTTACCCGTCCAACACGCTCGAATCGGGCTGGATCCCCTCGCCGCTCCCCGCCATCTACACCGGTGAAAAGCTGAAGGGCTTCCGCGAGTGGCTCGGCGCAGACAGCTATGAAGCGACGGGCTCCATCGGCGGTTCGTTCGTGTCCGACAATATCGAGGATTACTACCTCAATCCGTGGGAACTGGGCTATGGCGGCTTTGTGAAGTTCGACCATGATTTCCATGGCCGCGAAGCACTCGAAAAGCTCAACCCTGCTGAACAGCGCACCAAGGTGACACTGGCCTGGCACCCGGAAGACATGGCCAAGATCATGGCCTCCATGTTCAACCCCGATGGCGAAGCGTACAAGTTCTTCGACGTACCGCTCGCCAATTATGCCTCCTCCAACTATGACCGCGTGGTCGATGCGGGCGGCAAGACGGTGGGCCTCTCCATGTTCACTGGCTTCTCCTACAACGAAAAGCAGGCGCTGAGCCTCGCCACCATCGATCCGGGCATTGCCGTTGGCACCGAAGTCCGCGTGGTGTGGGGTGAAGAAAATGGCGGCACGCGCAAATCGACGGTCGAGCCGCACAAGCAGCTGGAAGTCCGCGCCATTGTGAGCCCGGTTCCGTACAGCCGCGTGGCGCGCGAAACCTATCAGGAAGGCTGGCGCACCGGCCAATAAGGGCGATGAATTCGCTGCGCTCGTCATTGCGAGCGCAGCGAAGCAATCCAGATCAGCTGCGAAGATGGATTGCCGCGCTTCGCTCGCAATGACGCTGTATCGTCCATCATTCCAACACGAAGGAGGCCTGCATGACCAAGCCCCTGATCCACCCCAACTGGGCGAACGCGCCGGATGGGATTACCGACGGCTATTCTCTGGAAGTGACCGCGAAGGATGAGGCGGCGCTGCGTGAAGCAGCGCCGCTGATGCCGCCTGAAACGCCGGTGTCTGTCACCTTCCTGCCGGGTGAGGCGCAGGACGCGCGAGTGGCCGCGGCCAAGGCGGTGCGGGCGCTGGGGTTCGAGCCCATGCCGCATTTCTCTGCCCGCCGCATCCTGTCTGAAGATGATTTCGAAGGCTATCTGAAGGCCGTGGTGCAGGAAGCGGGTGTGGAACGCGCCTTCATCGTCGCAGGCGATCCGCCTGAGCCGCAAGGGCCGTATTTCGATACCATGGCGCTGATCAGAACCGGCGCCTTCGAAAGGGCAGGGATCAAGGCAATCGGCATTGGCGGCCACCCCGAAGGCCATCCCAATATGAACACGGCGGAATGCTGGGCGATATTGGAAGCCAAGGTGAAGGAAATCGAAGCGCGCGGCATGGCCCCGCTGGTTGTCACCCAATTTGGTTTCGATCCTGATGCTTTCCTCGCTTGGCTGAAAGAATTGCGCGAACGCGGGCTCGACGTGCCGGTTCGAATTGGCATTCCCGGCCCGGCCAGCATCAAATCCCTCCTGCGCTTTGCCGCGCGCTGCGGCGTTGGCGCGTCTGCTGCGGTCATGAAGAAATATGGCGTGTCGATCACCAATCTGCTTGGCAGTGCCGGGCCGGACAAGCTTGTGGATGAATTTGCGGCCAATCTGGGTGACGAACATGGCCGGGTGCGCCTGCATTTCTATCCCTTTGGCGGGCTGAAGAAAACGGTCGAGTGGATCAGGGAATATGAACGCAAGTCCGGACGCGCTGCTTAGAACTCTCGCGTCCGGTCATTCATTCAGGGTTCAGCGCCGGGCTGGCCATCAGAGCCATTCAATCTGGAGAGACCGCCGATGAAAGCTCTGCCGCTACTTACGCTTCTGGCCCTTACCGGCTGCGCTAACACGCGCACTTATTCTCAGCTTGAACAATGCGCGCATGAGCCGGGCTGCGTCTCCACCTTCAATTCCGAAGGCGCCGGTGCGCCACATGCAGCCGCCATTGCCCCTGAAACGACCAGTCAGTGGGAACCCATCACCAAGGCGCGGAAACCCGCCAAACAAAAGAATAAGCCATGACCGACTTTGTCCTCGTTCATGGCGCATGGGGCGGTGGCTGGTCTTATGATGTGCTGGCCGAAGCGCTGTGGACGGCGGGGCATCGCGTGGTCGTCGCCGAACTGCCTGGGCTCGGCAGGCGGCGCGGAGACCTCCACCCCGGCATCACGCTGACCGATCATGTCGACGCGGTATGCGCACAGATTGCGCAGGCCGGGTTTGATCGCTTCGTGCTTGCCGGGCACAGCTATGGCGGCATGGTCATTACAGGCGTGGCGACGCGGCTGGGAAGCCGGATCGATCATATCGTCTATATCGACGCCTTCCTGCCCGGCGACGGCGAGTCGCTATGGGACATTACCGGCGAGTTCGAGCACAAGCATTATATCAACACGCAGAAATTCACGCCCGGCCTTGTCGCGCCGATCATGGGCGAGGAAAATGAGCGGATCGGCAAACATCCGCTGCTGACCTTGCTCGAAGCGGTGCGCTTCACCGGTGAAGAGAGCAAAGTGCGCAAACACAGCTACATCTTTGCCAAGAGTTGGGAGCCAACGCCCTTTCGGCGCTTCGCCAAGGCGGTGCAGGCGAATCCGCATTGGGCCTATCATGAAGCCGATTGCGGCCATGATGTGATGGCCGGTCAGCCTGCCCAGTTGCTTCAGATCATGCTGTCGGCGGGCGTAAGCTGAGCGTCAGCCCATATCCCAGCGGAACAGTTGGCCTTGCCGCGTTTCGGACGTGACGCGCCGCCCCTGTTCTTCCAGATAGCCGCGCACCAGCACCAGATCGCTCCAGCGCGTCAGGCCCGCGATGCGGCCTTTAGGGGCCAGTTCGCGCAAGCTCTTCCAGAAACGGGCATCCTCATGCGCCACATCGATGCGCGGCACCGCAGCGAGCGCGGCAAAGGCGCGGCTTTCAGGCAGGCGGCTATCATAGATGACCAGAGCAGGCGCGCGCCCTGCCACGGCACGCGCCGCACCAGAGCTTGCGATCGACGCGACGGCTCCCGCCTTCAGGAGCGAACGGCGGCTGACCTTCATTCGCCTGCCTTTCCAAGATAGCGGGCAATCGAATCGAGCTCCGCATCGGTCACGTCGACCCGCGTCAGGCGGGGCATCGCCATCTTGCCGTTGCGGACCACGCCCTTCACATAGCTGACGGTCAGATCCTTGCGGTGGGCAAGCAGACCGTTTTCAGGCGGTTCACCTGCGGCCACGCGCTGCTTGGTCAGCAGATTGGTGCCCATACCGCCGGCCAGATGGCAGGCACCGCAGCGGTTGGAAAACAGCTCTTCCCCGTCCCGGCCCGCGCTCTGGCGATCCCCCGAGGGCAATTCGGCGCGCATCTGGTAAGGCGGCATCGGCGGCGGGCCACCCTTTGCCGATTCCGGCGCCTTGGGGGCTTCAGCAGGCTTGCAGGCCGCAAGCAGCAGGACCGAGGCAAATGCAATCTTCTTCATCATTCAGCCCTCCCGCTTTCCGGCCATGTCTCGATAGGCGCTGGGCCAGACACCCTGCTTGCCCGGCGCGAGGATGCCATTGGGATCGAGCGCATCCTTCACCTTCTCATTCAGGCGACGTTGCGCACCATTGTTGAAATTATAGGTCGCGTTGACCGGATCCATCCAGCCCAGATGCGTGCGATATTCACCATAGCCCGCCTTGGCTGTATCCACGATCAGAGCATCGAACAGCTTGCGCATATTCTTCACCTGATCCGGCTTATCCCGATCATACATCAGCATGTTGATGTTGGTAGCAAAGCGGCCGCCCACGGTGAAGCTGGCGTAAAAATCCACATCATGATCGGCGATGATCTTGCGGCTGCGCTTCAACTGGCCAAGCACATGCTTCGATGTGGCAGGCACCACGGGCGAAAAGCCCATATGCGCACCGCGTCCGCCCACCCAATCACCCATCTGAAGGGCCACGGCAGAGGGCACACCCATGGTGGGATCGAACTGGTTAACCGCATCGCCCTGACGCCACCAGACTTCCATCGGCGCGGCGTCCAGATGCTTCTTGAACGCCTTCTTGACGACTTCGGCCTTGGCCTTGTTGACCGCCTCATCGCCATAGAAGCGCACCTGCACCTGCCAGTAACCGAGCTTATGCTCCTTCAGCAGTTCCTGAACCCGCCATTCGGGGATCGCGCCTTCCTTGTCCCAAAAATCCTTGCGCTGGCCCTTGAGCACGATCTTGCCCAGCCAGGAGGGGATGAAGACATTCTGATCAATCAACCCGCTATATTTGAGCGGCGTGATGGTATCGACCACCCAACCAATATCTTCCTCATTGGGAATATCCCAAGTGAGGATCAAAGAGCTTTCAGGCGCCGGTTGCAGCCACAGACCCGCCTTGGTGACAACGCCCATGTTCGATTGGGTGAACATCTGCGTCCAGTCCGGCCCGAAGGAGAGCGGAAAAAGGTGCCAGCTATGATTATCTTGCATCGCGCCCATACCGGTGCGCATCAGGTCCCCATCGGGCAGCACCACTTCCATGCCGCACAGATTCTTGGCGTGCTGGCCATAGGGCGTGTAGCCCATGCCATGATCGAGCGCGTTGCCGAGCACCGAGCCCCAGGCATTGCCGGGGACCGACATCCACAGCGGCGCTTTTTCACGCTGGATATGCTCGTACAGGTCAAAGAAGGAGACGCCCGGTTCAATCACGCAATAGCCGAGTTCGGTATTGAGCTCTTCGACCTTCTGCATCCGCCCGAGATCGAGAACAATCGCGCCGGGCAGTCTCGGCGCATTGGCGCCATAGCCCAGATTCTTGCCGCGCGAGACGGGCCAGAGCGGTGTCTTATGCTCGTTGGCGAGGCGGACAATGGCCTGAATTTCCTCCACCGTGGCCGGGGCGACGGCCGCAGACGCAGGCCATTCCTCTTCGGATCCCGGTGCGTAAATGTCTGAATAGGCATCACGGTCTGCATCGCTGGCCATCACCCAGGCTTTGCCGACCACGCCCTCATAAGCCTTGATCGCCGCATCGAACTGCGCAGGCGATACACGCGGGGGGAGTGTGAGTTTCATGGCGAACCGCTCCTCTTTCTTGTCATTGAATCTGACTGGGCGTGACCTTCATCGTTCGTGCTGAGCTCGTCGAAGCACTGTCCTTTCTTGTGTTTGTAACAGCAAGGGAAAGACAGCCCTTCGACAAGCTCAGGGCGAACGAAGAGAGCAACATTTCCGTTCTAACAATTGTTACGTTTCATGCCGCAGGCCGTGCCTTGCGTCAAACAAAAAGGGCGACCAATGGCCGCCCTTTCCGTGTCCCTGTTGCGGACCCCAAAGCCCTTAGAAGGACTTCTTGACCGAGACTGCCCACTCCCGCGGACGACCCACCTGCGAGTAGATCGTGCCCGTGAAGAGCTGGACCGCAGCAAAGCGGAACGGCAGGTAATATTTGTCGAACAGGTTCTGCACTTCGAGCGACACCGACAGATCGTCGTCGGCATTGCGCCATGTCAGACGGGCGTTCGCCAGCGTGCGGCTGGGATAATAGTCGATCGGCGCGCCCCCTCCGGTGCGGCCTGCGCTCGACTTGCCCGTATAGGCCAGATCGAAGCGCGGCGTCAGCGAGCCGGAACCGCCCAGATCAGCCTTGTACTGGATGCCAGCGCTCCATTTCCAGTTCGGCGTCACGATCGGATCAGACAGCAGATAGGCATTGCCCACGCGCGGATCGATGGTCGACCAATGGCCCGTCAGATGGCTGAGCGAGGCATCGATATCCAGACCGGGAACCGGATTGGCGTTGAGTTCAACTTCAAAGCCCTTGATCTTGCCATCACCCGCATTCTGGCGCGCACCGCATGGCGCGTTGGAACCCAGCGACGCGCAGGTGCTGAGCGGCAGTTGGATGTCCTTATAGTCGTTGATGAACGCCGCGACGTTCACACGCAGACGGCGGTCCAGAAGGTCGGTCTTGAGGCCGACTTCATAGGCCAGAACCGTTTCCGGATCGAAGCTGCCATTGAGCGCCTGAGCCGCGTCGAACGGACGCGCCGTCACACCACCGCCCTTGAAGCCCGTGCCCACGGTCACATAGGCCAGCACAGCAGGCGAGAAGCGGTAATCGGCAGACACGCGCCAATCGACCTTGTTGCCGCTATAGACAGCCTTGACACCGTCGAGGGCGCCGAGAGCACCGTTCTTGGTGATGCCGTCATAATTCTTGCGGAAGAACGTGTAGTCCTTGCTTTCCTTGGTGTAGCGCAGACCGCCAGTCAGCGTCAGCGCTTCCATCGGGCGCGCGATGATCGTGCCGAACACCGCCTTCGAATCGGCATTGACCGGGTCATTGCCTTCGAACTGGAGAACGCCCGCATAGCGGATGTCCTGACGGGTGTAGTAAACCGACTTCTGATCGGAATAGAAGGCACCCACGGTCAGATCGACCATCTCACCCAGCTTTGCATTGACGCGCAGTTCCTGGCTGAAGAAGCGGAACGACAGATCGTTATAGCCCTGCCCGATGATGGCGAGATCCGGCGTGAAATCATCATCCGTGCCCCAGATTTGGCGATAGTCACGATAGGCCGTGATCGACTGGATGTTGATCGTGTCAGACAGGTCTGCCGACAGGTTGGACGAAACACCCCAGCCTTCAAACTTGGTGGTGTTGGGCATGTTGTAGCCCTTGGTCACCTGGCCGCCAGCCGGAGCATAGAAGCTGGTATAGGTGCAGAACTTGCCGCACAGATATTGCGACGTCGGCAGACCGGCCAGACCACCGAACGGGAAGCCAACCGCGCCAGCCGTCGTCAGAATTTCCGCAGCATTGGTGCGGTCTTCATGCGTATAGTCAGCCGAAACGACCCAATCGATCGCATCGCTGGGATTGTAACGCAGGCTGCCACGGATACCGGCATAGCCCTTTTCGCCGAGCTTATCGATCACGCAATCGCTGCCTGCACCCGGATTGGCACCAATGCCCTGCGCATTGCCAGGCTTGGCACAGCCATAATCAAGCTGATCCACATAGCCCTTCTGGTGCTTGTAGACGCCCGAGATACGCGCCGAGAGGCTGTCGGTCAGCGCGAAATTCATGCTGGCGCGCAGATCGATACGATCACGGCTGCCATACACAGCTTCCACCGAGCCGCCATTTTCCTGAGTCGGCTTCTTGGAGAAGAGCTTGATCGCACCACCGATGGAGTTACGACCGGTGAGCGTGCCCTGCGGGCCGCGCAGAACTTCAACGCGCTCCAGATCGAGCAGATCGAAAATGCCGCCGGTGAGCGTGGCATAATAGACATCATCGACATACATGCCAACGCCGGGCTCATAGGCCGGGTTGAAGTCGAACTGGCCGATGCCGCGAATGGATGCACCCAATGACGAGCCATAAGCGCCGCCCATGGAGTTTAGCGTCACGTTCGGGGCCTGCGCCGCAATTTGCGACAGGTCGGTCTGGTTGCGCGATTCTAGCAGGGCCGAATCGACTGCGGTAATTGCCAGCGGCGTATCTTGCAAATTCTGTTCGCGGAACTGCGCGGTAACAAGAATTTCGCCATTGCCATTCTCTTCGTCGGCAGCGGCCTGCGCGAATGCGGGAACGGCGGTCAGTGCGGTTGCGGCAGCCGAAGCCGCCAGAATGGCACGAAAAACGGTGGTGCGACGTGCGGTCACGGTCATTTCACTCCCCTCCTAAGGTTCAATCAGGGTCCGCATCTCTTACGCGCGGGGCCTAACTTTTGTTAGTGATACATACAATCTAGGCCAATGCAAGACTGAAACAGGCGCAGCGGCCCCTGCGGAATATTCGGTCGCAAACCGTTGCATTTTTGCATCATTTGACTTGGAAGGGGGTCGGTCAGTCGCCCGCGTGCTTCCGGGCGCGGCGTACCGCGTCCCGCCGCTTGGCAGAGGCGCGTCGCAATCCCTTGTCAGCCCAGCGGCCCATTCTGGGTTGCTTGCGCTTGAAACGGACATAGCGCCGCCGCGCCCAGACCGAGTTTTTGAGGACCAGCCCCAGACCGATCGCAAAAGTGAATATACCACCCGGACCGGGCAGCGGCCCCAGCAGTGGCGTGATCAACAGGAACAGAATGCCAAGCCCGAGCAACGCATAGCGCATGGCAAGGTTTTGTCTCAAGCGGGACCAGCGGGACGAAGCACTCATGGCGCGCATGTGGGCACGAAGCCCGCGCAGCACAAGGCGTCAGCCCTTCCTTTGATCGCGCCTTACGCCAGACGGTGGAAAGCGGGCGACCAGTGCCTCTGGCCGGATCGGGCGGGCCACGAGATTGCCGCCACAATTGGGGCAGGCCTCCAGCCCGCACTGGCGGCAAAACGTGCATTCGAACGAACAGATCAGCGCATCCGAACTGTCCGGCGGCAGGTCTCGCCCGCACGCCTCGCAATGCAGGCGCAGTTCCAGCATCAGGCCGCAGCCTGTTGCACGGCGTCACATATGGAGTCCACCACGCGCTCCACCTGAGTTGCATCATCGCCTTCGGCCATCACGCGTATGACTGGCTCAGTACCGGATGGGCGAATGACGAGGCGTCCACTGCCATTCAGTTCAGCCTCCGCATCAGCAATGACGGCCTTCACGCGCGCGTCGTTGAGCGGACGTCCGCCGGAAAAGCGGACATTCTTAAGCAATTGCGGAACGGGATCGAACAAATGGAACAGGTCGCTGGCGCGCTTCTGCTGGCGCACCATTTCGGCGAGCAATTGAAGCGAGGCCACCAGTCCATCCCCGGTCGTGGCGTAATCAGACAGGATCATATGGCCTGATTGTTCTCCCCCCACATTAAAGCCGCCGCTGCGCATCCGCTCCAGAACAAAGCGGCCCCCCCGGCTTGCCTTTCCCGCGGACGGCCTTCCCCCCCCAAGAACCCCCTCCAGCCCCGGGTGGGCCATGACTGTGCCGCCCCCCCCCCCGCCGGTCAGCCGCCCCTCGCGCGCCCAGCTGGACCCGATCAGCCCCATGATCTGGTCTCCATCGACCACGCGGCCCTGCTCATCGACAACGATCAGCCGGTCTGCGTCGCCATCCAGCGCGATGCCGATATCTGCTCCACTGGCGACCACCGTCTCCTGCAACAGATGCGGATGGGTGGAGCCGCATTGATTGTTGATGTTGGTGCCATTGGGGCTCACCCCGATTGCGACGATCTCGGCCCCCAATTCCCACAAGGCGGATGGCGCGACCTGATAGGCAGCGCCATTGGCACAATCGATAACCACCTTCAGATCATCCAGCCGCAACTCTTCGGGAAAGCAGGATTTGGCGAAGTGGATATAACGCCCCCGCGCATCCTCCACACGGCGCGCGCGCCCGATCTTTTCGGACGCGGCCAATATCGGCTCCTCTTCCAGCAGCGCCTCAATCTCATGTTCGTCCGCATCGGAGAGCTTGTAGCCGTCAGGTCCGAACAATTTAATGCCATTATCGAAATAGGGATTGTGGCTGGCCGAAAGCATCACACCCAGATCCGCGCGCATCGAGCGGGTCAGCATGGCGACGGCGGGCGTTGGCATCGGGCCGACCTGAACCACATCCATGCCGACTGAGGTGAAACCGGAAACCAGAGCGTTTTCCAGCATATAGCCGGACAAACGTGTATCCTTCCCAATGACGACGCGGTGGCGGTGGTTGCCGCGCACGAAATGCGCACCTGCGGCCTGCCCCACTTTCATTGCCATTGCCGCTGTCATTGCGCCCGCATTGGTGCGCCCCCTGATCCCGTCCGTCCCGAAAAACTTGCGCGCCATTCCTGTTCTGTCCTTTGCCGCGAAACCTTGTGCCGGAACGAGCCCGTTAACAGGCTCGCGCCGGGATTTCTTGCACGAAACTGCCGGACTGCGCCAGCCCCCTTCCATTCAGGAGGGATTCAGGCCCAGACCGGCAGCCTCAGCGCATTGGGGATATATGAAGGAGTATCCGGGATGATCAGCACACACACACGCCGCTGGCTGGCCGCTGCAACCTGCCTGTCGATGGTCGCAACGCAACCTCTTCTGGCACTAGGTTCGGGCGCGTCCAGCCCGGCGTCCACCACGCCGGTCATGGCGGCGAATGGCGGCAGCGGCAGCAAGCTGGGCGGCATATTCGGCTGTTCGGCCGATGGCGGCAAGCAGACGACCGGTGCTGTGGTGGGCGGCGTTCTGGGCGGCCTGCTCGGCAATCGCATCGCCGGGCGTGGTAGCCGAACCCTTGGCACGATTCTGGGCGGCGTGGTTGGCGCAGCGGCAGGCTCTGCTTTGGGCTGCAAACTGCAACGGAACGACCGCGCCAAAGCTGAAAAGGCCATGGAAGACGCACTGGCCAAGAGTGAGGATCAGAGCTGGCAAAGCGCGGAAACCGGAGCCTCCGGCACGGTAACAGTCGCCGATGCGACCGCCGCCAACACCGGCCTTTCGGGCATCAGCTTTGCCAAGGGCGTGGAACCCGCCAGCGGTTATGTGAAGGTGGGTCAGGCCTATGTGACCAAGGCTGCCGCCAATGTTCGCAGCGCCCCCAATCTGCAAGGCACGGTGCTGGGGCAACTTCCTGCCGGAACGCGCGTCTGGGGGCCCGCTTCAGTGCAGGGCGCGCCCTGGTATCTGATCTCGCAGGATGGTCAGGGCAAGGGCTATGTCTCCAACGCACTCATGACGAAGGCCGCCACCAGCGTTGCCGACAATGGTTGCAAGACGGTGACACAGACGGTGGATGTGCCCGGCGAAGGCCCGGGCTCTGAAACCTTTCAGGCCTGCAAGAGCGCAGACGGACAATGGGTGATGACGCGCGTCTGACCCTGAAAAGCAGTTGGGCCAGCCGGTCTGGCCCAACCACTTGAGACTTAGCAGCCCCGGCCCATGACAGCGCCAAAGACCGAGGGCTTGCAGCGTGGCTCTCCTTGAGGTGCCCCACCTCCCATCATGCCACCCATTCCGGGGGGGCCGCCGACCATCAGGCTGGTCATCGAGCGATAGCGCACACGCGTCGTCCATTCGACATTCCATACGCCCGTGGGCGGCTTGGGCGGATAGGCGAAGTTCGCTTCGGGGCCATAGGCGTAGAGATTGGCCATCATGAAATCCGGGGCCGCCGCGCGGACTTCGGCAGGAATAGCGCAACTGGTCTGGCTGGGCGGCATTACCACTTTCTCACCAATCAGGCGTTGTACCGTCGCCGGTGACAGCCAGTCCCACAACCCACCGCCAAATTCCTTGGCCGATGAGGAAGACCACCACACCATGTCTCCCATTTCGCCGCGCTGCTGATCCATGCGCCCGCCCATCGCCCAGGCATGATAGCCCGTCGCAACGGGCAGTGCGTTCCAGCTGAGCACGGTCGCCCCGGCCACAGCCGTGGTGCGAGCGGTGAGCCCACCCATGAAATCCTGCGCCAGCGCAAATTTGATTTCGGGCGTGTAATTGCCCGCTACGCGGTGCTCCCCGATCAGCGAAGAGCCGGCTTGGGGCTGTTTGCCATTCTTGCCATTGGGCCATTCGCCATAAGTTTTGCTGTTTGACACGCTCGGCCCGCGATCAGCAGGCACGCGCACAGACATCAGCCCGGGCGGCATCTGGCCCTTGGCGACCTTTGCGAAATCGATAATCACCGGCTGGCCCTTGGGCGCGTGTGCCCCGCATCCCCAGAACAACAGCAAGCGCCCTTTCGGCGGCTCAAACCCGGCAGGCATGTCTTCGACCGGAGACCGTTCCGGCGTGATCAGCGGCAGCGATTTTCCCACCTTCATGCCCGGCTGCGGGAAATGATCAGCCTTGGGGCCACCCTTGTCTGGCGTCAGCGAAGTTCCGAGTCGCAGCCGCACTTCATGCGCAACCTTGCTGCCCCCGCCCCCGCCAAATGCCATCGCCATAGCCCCACCCATGCCGCTGCCCATGGCCCCCATGCCTGTGACGGTGCCCACATCCATATTGTAGCGGGCCTTGGGCGCTGTGGCCTGCTGGGCCATCGGCGCGCTCGCGGCAAACATCACGACGCCGCCGAGCAGTGCGAACTTGACTGGTGTTTTCATATTCCGTCCCTCATCCCTCGACTCTGTGGATGCGACCTGATGGCCCGCTTTGGCGAACTCTTGCCGTGATCATGCGCACAGACACGCATTTGAGGCAATGACTCAAATCAAGCGACCGGCCACAGTCCGGAACCCGTTTCCCGTTTCATTTAGAGACTAATTTTACGTTACGGAATCCATCATTTTCATGATAGCCTCCTCGAGTCGGAACACGATATAAGGAGAGGTTGCATGACCACACGTTCGACGCTGTTCGCCGCTCTGCTCTGTGCAGCGGTTTCCCCCCTGACATATCCCGCCTTCGCTAATACACCCCAAGCGGTGGATGACGATGAAGACACGCAGGATATCATCGTCACTGCCGCGCGCGTGCGACAGGGCGGCGCGCAGGACATCAAGCATTTCAGGGACATGGCCATTCAGGAAGTGGGGCTTCCGCGACCGGAATCGCTCTCTGTCGAAGGCCTGATGGGCGAACATGATCTGACGCTGCCGACCCGCAGGGCGTGCGCGCAGCTCTTCTGCCTCGATACCGAAGCCATGGCCGCCAGCCTGCCGACCCGACCTGATGACAGGCTGTTCGTCGGGCTGGGCTTTTCCACCAACATCGATGCCGCAACGTGGAAGCGCGCGCCGCTCAATCTGGTAGCCGTGGTCGACAAGTCTGGCTCGATGTCCGGGCAGCCGTTGGCGCTGGTGCGGGACAGTCTGAAGCAGATTGTTGGCCAGATGGGGCCAGAGGACCGCTTCTCGATCGTGCTCTATGGCGATATGTCGCATGTTTTCCTCGCCCCCACCACGCTCAAGGGCCATCGCGAAGATGTGCTGGCGGCGATCGATTCGATCCAGAGTGCAGGCAGCACCAATATGGAAGCGGGACTGCGCGTGGGATATGACACCGCTTTTGCCGATGCCCCGGGGTTCAAGGGCAACACCCGCCTCATGCTCTTCACCGATGAGCAGCCCAATGTGGGCAACACCGACGCCGGGAGCTTTATCGGCATGGCGAAAGAGGCGTCCCGTCGCGGCATCGGCCTGACGACTATCGGGGTCGGCGTCCAATTTGATGGTGCGCTGGCGACCAAGGTCTCCAGCACGCGGGGCGGCAATCTGTTCTTCATTGCCAATACCGAGGATGTGAAAACCACGTTTGAAAAGCAGCTCGACACCATGGTGAGCGAGCTGGCGCACGATGTGACGATCACCATGTCACCGGCGGATGGCTATAAATTGTCCGGCGTCTTTGGCGTGCCTGCCGACACGATGGAGCAGTTGAGCGATGGCGCCGTAAGTATCACTGTGCCCACCGCCTTTCTCTCTACGCAAGGCGGTGGCATCTTCGCCGCCGTGGCCAAGGCGTCGGATCGGGCAAACCTGCCCGCCGCCGCGCTGGCACCCGATACGCCTCTGATGCGCGTCAGCCTCTCTTATGTCGATGCCGGATCGGGCAAGGCAGGCGCGGATCAGATCGCCATCATGCCGCCACGCGGAGAGGCGTCTGTGCCGCTGCGGACGGCGCAGGCGCTGGTCGATCAATATCTGGCGATGCGCGATGCCACGACCGCCTTTCATGCCAAGGGAGACCCGAAAACCGCTTACCAGTTGCTCAATGGTTTAAGGGCGCGGCTGGATGGCAGCAATTTGCCCGATCTGAAGCAGGAACGGGAGCTGGTGGGCAACATGTTGGGCAAGGCCGCTGTGTTTGCAGGCTATCAGGGCGAGATTCCAAAGGCACTTCAGCCGCTGCGCGCTATGGGCAAATGGGAAATCACCCGGGTCGAAGGCTTTACTGACCTGCGCCGTGGCGACCGTCTGGAATTCACCGATGACCGCGAACTCAACACCTATCGCACCAAGTCCGGGATCGAGGATGTGGACGAAAGCGAAGACTTTGAAATCAACGAGAAGCAGGTGCACCTCGTCGATTCAAAGATCGTGCTCAATTATCGCGTGGTGGGGGACCGGCTGATCCTCACGCATAAATCGTTCGACAATAACGGCCTGATCGCACTGCGCCGCATGCCGGAGCAATAGGCAGACGCGCGCTTCAGGGGCGGGCTTCACCCGCCCTTGGAGACGCGCCAGATGCGGTTGCCGGCATCGTCCGCCACAAGCAGGGCGCCGCTTTTATCCACAATGAGCCCCGCCGGGCGACCATGCGCTTCGCCCTTATCATTGAGGAAGCCTGTCAGCACATCCACCGGCTTGATCTTGTCCACCGGAAAGCCACGTTCGTTAAAAGGCACATAGATGACTTTGTAGCCAGAAGCGGGCGAGCGGTTCCACGAACCATGCAGCGCTACAAACGCGCCCCGGCCCCAGGCGTCACCCAATTGTGCTCCCTTGGCAAAGTCGATGCCGAGTGCCGCCACATGCGGCCCCAGCGCATAATCGGGGCGCTTGGTGTATTGGCGCAGATCGGGCCGCGATTGCTGGACACGAGGATCCTGAATGCCGCCCCAGAAATAGAAGGGCCAACCATAGAAAGTGCCAAAATCGACCGTGGTCATATAGTCCGCCGGACCATCGGAACCGAGCATGTCGCGCTCGTTGACCGTCGTCCAGAGCGTGCCCGATTGCGGATTGAACGCCAGACCATTGGGATTACGCAGCCCATAGGCATAAATGCCCTGTTCTTGACGTTTGAAATTGTAATAGCGGATCAGCGCGCGTTCGGGCTTGTTGGCGTGATAGGCCTCGAAGTCGCCGCCCTCACCGATATTGCCATGCGAGCCGACCGTGGCGTAGAGATTTTCACCCTTGGGATCGATGATGATGTTGCGCGCCCAATGATTGTTGGGCGTACCCGCAGGCAGCTTCATCAGCAGCTTGCCCTTGTCGGTGATCTGGGTGTCGCCCGCCTTATAGGGGTAATAGCGCACGCCATCGGTGTTGCCGATGAACAGCATATCGCGCAGCAGCGCCATGCCGGTGGGCGAGTTGAGCCCATCAAGCAGGACCGAGCGGAATTCGGCTTTCCCATCCCCATCCGCATCGCGCAGCAGCGTGATGCGATTGGCAGATTTGTCTGAACCATTGGCCTTCTTCATCACCGCGCGGGTGATGCGGTCTCCCATACCCTTGGTCGGGCGGGCCGGGCTTGTGGCTTCTGCCACCAGCACATCACCATTGGGCAGCTGATACAGCCAGCGCGGATGATCCAGCCCGGCTGCAAATTCGTTCACAGCCAAGCCCTTGGCTGCAGCCGGAGTCTCTCCCGCCTTCCAGCCGATGATCGGTGCAATCTTGATCGACGGCACATTTTCCTGCCGGATTTCAAAGATTTCAGGCGCCTGGCCCTGCATGTCTTCCAGCGTCAGCTGCGCCTTGTCTGGCGTCATATTGTACCAGACGGCCGCCCCCGCCAGAACGAGCGTGATGATGGCCCCGTTGCGAATATGCTTGCGCTTCTCAGTCGGTTCCATCGCTCTTCTCCTCCTCTTGCGCGTCGGTCGGCGGGTAGAGGCGCATCGCGAGCACTCGCCGATCATCCGCCTCCGTCACTTCAATCGTCCAGCCGCTGGCATGGGCGAGCCGCGTTCCGGCTTCGGGCACCTGCCCTGCCAGCCAGAAGGCCACGCCGCCCAGCGTATCAATATCGACATCGGTTTCAGCGAGGCGCGGATCAATCTCTTCCGCCACATCATCAAGCGGGGCGCGCGCATCGGCGGACCAGCTGCCATCTTCATGGCGCACCAGCAGATCCACTGGCGCATCATCATGCTCGTCGGCAATCTCGTCGAAGATTTCCTCGACCAGATCTTCCAGCGTCACCAGCCCATCTGTCCCGCCATATTCGTCGGTGACGATCGCCAGATGCACCTGTTCGGCGCGCATCCGTCCCAGCAGATCAACCGTGCCCATCGAGGCCGGCACGAACAGCGGCTGGCGCGTCGGGAAGGGCGCAGAGGGTGCGCGCTTGGCATCATCCGCCAGAATCGCGAAAATGTCCTTCATCAGCACCATACCCGTGATGCTGTCCAGATCATCGCGATAGACGGGCAGGCGGCTATGGCCTGCGTCGGCCAGCGCCTTGACCAGTTCGGGAAAGGGGATCGATTCGGGCACTGCGATAATGTCCGCGCGCGGGACCGCGACATCGCCCACTGTCTGTTCACCGAAATGGAGGACATTGCGCAGCATGTCGCGCTCAACTTCGGACAGGTCGCCCGCTTCGGGCGCGTCGCCATCTTCCTCGGCCTCATCGATCACATCTTCGATCTGATCGCGCAATGTCGGTTCGGGTTCGCCCATGATGCGCCCCTTCCATTTCTGGAGGAAACGCAGGGCGCCGCTACTGGAATCGTCAGCCATCGCCATGATCCGCATAGGGATCATGCAGGCCCAGATCGGCCATCACATGGCGCTCGATCACTTCCATTTCGATGGCTTCATCCTCTGCAATATGGTCATAGCCTAGCAGATGGAGCACGCCATGCACAATAAGGTGCGCGGCATGAGCAGGCATGGGCACGCCCTTGGCGTCAGCTTCAGCGATGCAGACGCCGGATGCGAGCACGATGTCACCCAGCAGAATCTCTGGCATTCCCGGCACGTCATCGGGGTGCATCATGGGGAAGGACAGCACGTTGGTCGGCTTGTCCTTCCCGCGATGCTCACGGTTGAGTTCGTGCACTTCAGCATCATCGGTCAGCCGCAGCGAGATTTCGATGCCGGCCTCCCCCTGAGCCAGCCCGGCCCAGGGCGTGCGGGCAAATGCGGCATGGGCCGCCATGTCCGCCAGCGCTTCCCAATCGGCTATGCCTACCGGCCAGCCTTCATCAAGAAGCGCAATGACGATCACAAACCCAGCACCATCTTCGAGATGATGTTGCGCTGGATTTCGTTCGACCCGCCATAAATGGTCGAGGCGCGCCCGTTGAAATAGCGGGCCGCCGCCGTGAGCGCGACGGCGGGGCCGACCGGCTCCACATTCGATCCCGGCTGGCGCGCGGCAAACTGGCTGACGGCGGCATAATCGCCCGACAGTTCGACCGCGAGTTCCTGAATGCGCTGCGCCGTTTCAGTGCCCTGCAATTTGAGCAAGGAGGATGCCGGGCCGGGATTGAAGCCGCGCGCGACCTTGGCCATCACCGCGTCCTCGCTCGCCTCAATCGCCGCCACGTCCACGGAGAGCAGAGCGATCTTGCGGGCAATGGCAGGCGTATCGAGCAGTGTGCCGCCTTCGCCATCGGGCAGCGCCGCAGCATGACGCTTCACATCCGCAAGCGCCATCATCAGCCCGGCCGAATGCGCGACCGCGCGTTCGAATTCGAGCAGATATTTGGCGACGCTCCAGCCCTGATCTTCCTCGCCCAGCCGCCCCGAGACGGGCACGCGCGCATCGGTGAAGAAGACCTGATTGAAATCATGGTCATCCGCGATGGAGGGAATGGGCCGCACGTCGATGCCCGGCGTATCCATATCCAGCAACAGGAAGGTGATGCCCTGTTGCGGGCGGCCGTCACGGTTGGTGCGGACAAGGCAGAACATCTTGTTCGCGAAGTGCGCGTGGGTCGTCCAGATTTTGGAGCCGTTCAGAACATAATGATCGCCATCCCGCTCTGCCTTCAAAGACAGGCTGGCCAGATCGGAGCCCGAACCCGGCTCTGAATAACCCTGACACCAATAATCCTCACCCGAAAGGATGCGCGGCAGATACCAGGCCTTTTGGTCAGGCGTGCCATATTTCATGATGACCGGCGCGACCATGCGCAGGCCCATCGGGATCAGCCCCGGCGCGCCTGCAAAGGCGCATTCGCACGCAAAGATATGGCGCTGCGCCTCGCTCCACCCCGTGCCGCCATATTCGGCGGGCCAACTGGGCGCGACCCAGCCTTTGGAGTGGAGAATGGCCTGCCATTTGAGCGCGACATCGCGTTCGCTGAACACGCTGGTGGAGAGGCGTGCCGCCTCTCGCAGATCATCGGTGAGGTTTGCGGCCAGCCAGTCGCGCACCTCAATCCGGAAGGCTTCGAGTTCGTTGCTCATTGCTCAGTTCACCTGCCGTTCGCGGCCCGCCCAATAAGGCGCGCGCAGCTCCCGCCGCAAGATCTTGCCAGAAGGGTTGCGCGGCAGCGCGTCGATCGTATCGACCGTCTTGGGGGCCTTGAAGGCGGCAATACGCTCGCGCGCCCAGGCGATCACGCTGTCCGCGTCGATGCTGTGGCCCGGCTTGGGCGCACACACGGCCTTCACCGCCTCACCCCATTTCTCATCGGGGACGCCGATCACCGCGACTTCAAGCACATCCGGGTGGCCATAGATGGCGCTTTCGACTTCCGCCGGATAGACATTCTCCCCGCCAGTGATGATCATGTCCTTCACCCGGTCATGGATGTAAAGATAGCCATCCTTGTCCATATAACCCGCGTCTCCGGTGCGGACCCAGCCATCGTTCGAAACGGTCTTGGCGGTCGCGTCGGCCAGATTCCAATAGCCTGCCATATTGTTGGAAGAGCGGGTGATGACTTCGCCCACTTCGCCCAATGGCAGTTCATTGCCCTCTTCATCGACAATCTTGAGCTCAACCCCCGGCAACGCCTTGCCGGCCGAGCGCATCCGTTCATTGCCGTTGGGATCATGATCCTCAGGCGGCAGCATCACGATTGTGCCGGTCGTTTCGGTCATGCCGTAATTCTGGATGAATTCGCATTTGAACATCTGGATGCACTGGCGCAGCAGTTCGAGCGGGATCGGCGCGGCCCCATACAGGATATATTTAAGGCGGCTATAATCCACACTCGCACAGCGCGGGTGCTGGAGCAGGATGTGGAGCGCAGCGGGCACGATGAAGAAGCGCGTGACGCCGCCCGTCTCAATCGAATCAAACAGCCCGTCAGGTGTGAATTCGGACAGGATATAGGCCGGAAGACCGGACCCTACAGCCATCACGCCCAGGCCGGTGCCCCCAATATGCGCGCACGGCATGGCGACGAGCACAACCTCATCATCATCCCATTTGGTATAAGCGAGATCGGAATTGATGCTGTTCTTGCGCAGGCCAAACAGGTTGCGGTTGGAAAGCGGCACACCCTTGGGGTTGCCGGTGGTGCCAGACGTATAAAGCTGGAGAATCGCATCATCCGGGCCGGAGCCTTCGAACGGTGCGCGCTCCGTCTGATCGAGCAGCGCATAGCCTTGCGCGGCGGTCACGAATTGCGGGCCATGCTCCAGCAGACCGTCGAGTGCCTTGGCGACATCATCAAAACCGGGGCCGGTAAAGACAATCTTCGCGTGCGTATCGTTGATGATATAGGCCTGTTCAGGCGGTGCAAGCCGCCAGCCGATCGGCGCCATCACGACGCCAAGCCGCGCCGCGCCATAGAAGATCGTGAAGTAGAGATCACTATTCTTGCCAATCCAGGCAATCCGGTCCCCCTTCGCCACACCTTGCGCCAGCAGCCAAGTGGCGGCGCGCGCGGTGCGCTCTTCCAGCTGGGCATAGCTCCAGAAGCGATCCTCTTCACGCATCGCCAGCCGGTCAGGGCGGTCTGCGGCCCAGGTGCTCAAATGCTCGTCAAAGGTCATCAATGTGCTTGTGTCGGTCATTTGGTGTCTCTCTCCAGTCATTCTTGACTAGCATATAGGCAGGATGGGGCTTACTGCAATCGCCTCTCAGGTTCGCAATCAGTCTTTGCCCTGCTATAGGATGGGCTCTGCATCGTTCCTCAATCGGGTCATCATGTCCACCACCTTCACCATCGATACCGCCACCAGCCGCGCCAACCCCACGCCAGCGCCCATGAAGCGCGTCACGGTGCCCGCCGTGCGCACGCGCAAGGGGGGAGAGCCGCTGGTGATGCTGACGGCCTATACCGTGCGCATGGCGCAGCTGCTCGATCCGCATTGCGACATGCTGCTGGTGGGCGATTCGCTGGGGCAAGTGGTCTATGGTCTGCCCTCCACAGTGCCGGTGACGCTCGACATGATGGCCGCGCATGGGGCCGCCGTCGTGCGCGGCAGCTATCATGCGCTGGTGGTGATCGACATGCCATTTGGCTCATATGAGGAATCGCCCGAACAGGCGTTCCGCAGCGCCGCGCATCTGCTGAAGGAAACCGGGGCGGCAGCGGTGAAGCTGGAAGGTGGCGAGGCGATGGCCCCCACCATCGAATTCCTCTCCAAAAGGGGCATTCCGGTGATGGCGCATATTGGCCTCACGCCGCAGGCGATCAACGTGCTAGGCGGATACGGTGCGCGCGGGCGCAGCGATGCCGAACAGAGTAAATTGCTGGGAGATGCACGCGCGGTCGATCAGGCTGGCGCCTTCGCCATGGTCGTCGAAGGCGTGGTGGAACCCATCGCCATTGCCATTACCCAAGCAGTATCCTGCCCCACCATCGGCATCGGAGCTTCAGCGCAGTGCGACGGGCAGGTGCTCGTTGCCGAAGACATGCTGGGCATGTTTGACCGTGTTCCCCGCTTCGTGAAACGCTATCATGAAGTGGCGAATGAAATCTCCGATGCTGCCGCGCGTTATGCCGCAGATGTGCGGGCGCGGGCCTTCCCGACGCCGGAGCAGACCTACCAGCCCAAATAGGGCGCTTCCCCTTGCGCCGCTGCACCGCTAAGGGGTTCGCAGACTGCGAGTTTGGAGACGCGCCTTGGCCCTTCCGCCGATCAATATGAGTGATGAATCCTTTGTCCGCGAAGTGGATGAAGAGCTTCAGCGCGATACGATGCTGTCGCTCTGGAAGCGCTGGGGCAAGATCGGCATCGGCGCGGTCGTTGCGTTGGTTCTGGGCTGGGGCGGATGGCTCTATTGGTCACACCAGCAAAATGAAACGCGCGGCGCGGAAGCCGAGCAACTGATTCAGGTCATCGAAAACCTGAACGCCAACAATGAAGCCGATGTGGCACCCAAGCTGGCTGCGCTCGCCAAGTCTGACAGCAAGGGCTACCGCGCTGCCGCGATGATGACGCAGGCCGCGCTGGCACTTTCCAAGAGCGACACGAAATTCGCCATAGAAACCTATGGCAAGGTCGCTGCCGACACCAGCCTGTCGCAGCACTGGCGCGATCTGGCGCTGATCCGGCAGACCGCGCTTGAGTTCGATACGATGAAACCGGAAGCCATTGTTGCGCGATTGAAGCCGCTCGCGGTTCCGGGCAATGCTTGGTTTGGCAGCGCGGGTGAAATGGCCGCATTGGCTTATGCTCGGATGGACAAACCGGCACTGGCTGCCAAGATGTTCGAAGATATGGCCAAGGACGAACAGGTTCCAGATTCAATCAAGGCGCGCGCCAAGGCCATGGCTTCATCCCTTGCCCCCGCTCCCGCGACAACCCCCGCGACTAAGGAAGACAAGCAATGAAATTTTCCCGTCTCGTCCTTGTTTCCCTGATGTGTGCGGTTTCGCTTTCGGGCTGCGCCAAGCTCGGCCTGAGCGGCGGCAAAGACAAGAAGCGCACGCCCGTGATGGGCAACCGGATTTCGATTCTCTCGTCTGAACAGGGTATCGAGCCTGATCCCGCTCTGGCAGGCGTGCAGGTGGTCCTGCCCGAAGCCGCTCTTAACGCTGATTGGGCACAACCCGGCGGAAATGCGTCAAAGTCGGTTGGGCACCTTGCCATGGGTCAGGCGCTGGGCAAGCTCTGGACTGTGAAGATCAACGGCAGTTCAAAGGCGGAACGTCTTGCCGCTGCGCCGGTCGTCAGCGGTGGCAACCTCTACGCCGTGGATGTGAACGGCGTGCTCAACGCGTTCAGCGCCTCCACGGGCCGCAAGCTGTGGGCGCAAACCGTCAACGCAGCCCCCAAAGGCTCGCAAACCTCGCTGTTCGGCGGCGGGGTGAGCGTGGATGGCGACACTGTGTTTGCCACCAACGGTCTGGGCGATGTCGTCGCGATGGATGCCGCGTCTGGCAACCGCAAATGGAAGGTCCACCCCGCAGGCCCGCTGCGCGGTGCGCCCACGGTATCCAACGGCAACGTCTATGTGATGACGCAGGACAGCCAGCTGCTCGCACTCTCGCAAGCCGATGGCAGCACGGTCTGGACCCAGTCGGCCTCGCTTGAAATCACCGGCGTGTTCGGAAATTCGTCGCCCGCCGCCGCGCAGGGCTCGGTCGTCGCCGGCTTCTCGTCGGGCGAACTCAACGCCTATCGCTATGAAAATGGCCGCCCGCTCTGGGGCGACACGCTGTCGCGCACCAGCATGTCCACCTCGGTCTCCAGCCTGTCAGACATTGACGCCAATCCGGTCATTGATCGTGGTCGCGTCTTTGCCATCGGGCAGGGCGGCCGCATGGTTTCGATGGATCTCGTTACCGGTCAGCGCCTGTGGGAACTCAGCCTCGCGGGCGTTTCCTCGCCTTGGGTGGCGGGCGAATGGGTGTTCGTGGTCGATGATCAGGCCCGCCTGCTCTGCGTCTCTCGCACCACCGGCAAGGTGCGCTGGCTGACGCAGCTGCAACGCTACAAGAAGCAGAAGGAAAAGAACGGTCGCACCGTGAAGGCCAAGGATCCGATCAGCTGGGTCGGGCCGGTCCTCGCCGGGGGCCGCCTGATCCTCGCCAACAGCCGGGGTGAATTGTTCAACGTCGCCCCGGAAACCGGTGCCGTGCAAACACGCACCAGCGTCGGTGCACCGGTCAGCTTCGGCCCAGTGGTGGCCAACAACACGCTCTACATCATGGATGATGAGGGGCGGATTTCCGCTTGGCGATGAGCCCTCCCACCGTCGCCATCATCGGCCGCCCCAATGTAGGCAAATCGACGCTCTTCAACCGTCTGGTCGGCAAGAAGCTGGCGCTGGTCGATGACCGGCCCGGCGTGACGCGCGACCGGCGCGAGGGCGAGGCGAGCCTGCTCGGTCTGGATTTCCGCATCATCGATACAGCGGGCTTCGAAGATGAAGACCCCGATACGCTTCCGGGCCGGATGCGCCGCCAAACCGAGGCCGCCGTTGAAACAGCGGACGTGGCGCTCTTCGTCATTGACGCGCGCGCCGGTGTGGTACCGCTTGATGAGGAAATCGCCCGTTGGTTGCGCGGGTCTGATACGCCCATCGTGCTGCTCGCCAACAAGGCCGAAGGGCGCGCTGGCGAAGGTGGCGTGCTGGAAGCCTATGCTCTGGGCTTTGGCGACCCAATTCCCTTTAGCGCCGAACATGGCGAAGGGCTGGACGATCTGTTCCACGCCATCCGCCCGCACGTTGAACGCGAAGACGTGTTTGAGGAGGATGAGGAAGACGAATCCCCGAATGCGCCGCTCAAGCTCGCCATTGTTGGTCGGCCCAATGCGGGCAAATCCACGCTGGTCAACCAGATGCTGGGCGAAGACCGGATGATCACCGGGCCGGAAGCCGGGATCACGCGCGATTCGATCAGCATTGATTGGGAATGGACCGACGCGGAGGGCAATGTTCGCCCTGTCCGTCTGGTTGATACCGCAGGGCTGCGCAAAAAAGCGAAGGTGGAAGACAAGCTGGAAAAGCTGTCCGCCGCCGATACGCGCCGCGCCATTGATTTCGCCGAAGTGGTGGTATTGCTGCTCGATGCTTCGCGCGGGCTGGAGGCGCAGGATCTGCGCATTGCCGATCAGGTCTATTCCGAAGGGCGCGCCATCATCATCGCGCTCAACAAATGGGATATCGTCGAACATGGGGCCGCGCTGCTGCAAGGCGTGCGCAAGGCGCTGGATGATGGCTTTGCACAGGTGCGCGGCATCCCCCTGCTCACCGTTTCCGGCGCGACGGGCAAGGGCGTGGACCTGATCATGAAGGTCGCCTTCGAAACGCGCGAAGCCTGGTCTCGCCGCGTGCCGACCGGCCAGCTCAACCGCTGGTTTGAGGGCGCAGTGGAGAAGAACCCGCCTCCAGCGCCGGGCGGCAAGCGCATCAAGCTGCGCTACGCCACCCAGATCAAGACGCGTCCACCCAGTTTCGTGGTGTTCGGCACCCGCGTGGACCAGCTTCCTGAAAGCTATCGCCGCTATCTGGTCAATGGCCTGCGCAAGGAACTGGGCTTTGGCGCCGTCCCCGTGCGACTGACGTTGCGCGCACCTAAGAACCCGTTTGTCACTTCATAACGGACCAGATTGCAGCACACCTGCAAGCAATTGTTCAATGCCATGCCCGCACAAAGCCCCCTCCTGATCGGACAAGGAGGATATTATGGGCGCACAGGGCCAGACAGCGATTGACTGGGCGCGCTTTCAGATGGTGCGCAGCTATGCCGACCGCCGCATCGCGCGGCTCGTCGGCTATTTCCGCGAAGATGCCGAGCAGCATCTAGCGCTGGCCGACCGCGCGGCGCGTGATGGCAATTTGCGGGCGATGATCGGCCAGCTGGAAGCGCTTCGGCGCGATGCGATCCAGATTGGCGCGCTTGGCCTTGCTGAAATGGCAGAGGGAATCGAGCAGGAGGTGCGTGACATTCTCGATCATGGCCTGACCGATTTTGCCCTGCCGCCCGGCCTTCCCGCACTCTCCCGCATGATCCAGGATACGCTGGCCGCGCTGGAAGCCGATATCAGCCCGCCTCTTGCGGCGCTTCAAACTTCTCGATGACCCAATCCTCGGCCTGCGCACCCGCAATCCAGTCCTGCATCCAGGGATGCTGGATGACAGCCTGCATGTAAGGCACTGCGAAGCGCGCGACCGGGATGGAGTAAGTGATCAGCCGCGTGACAACCGGGGCGTACATGATGTCCACCGCGCCAAAGGCACCGAACAGGAAATCACCCTCCCCGCCAAAGCGCGCACGGGCCTGCGCCCAAATTTCCATGATGCGCGCCACATCGCCCTGCACGGCCTCGCTGAGCGGCGCAGGCGGATGGATGCGGCGAATGTTCATGCTGTGCTCGCGCCGCAGCGCCTGATAGCCGGAGTGCATCTCTGCCGCCATCGAGCGTGCCATGGCCCGCGCCGCCGGGTCGGCAGGCCAGAATCGCTCCCCGCCCGAGGCTTCGTTGAGATATTCGACGATCGCCAGACTGTCCCACACCACTGCCTCACCATCCCACAGGATCGGCACCTTGCCCGATGACGGCGCGAACTCCGCGCCCTCGCGGCGCTTGTCCCACGCTTCATCATAGAGTGGAACCACCACCTCCTCGAACGGCAGGCCCGATTGCTTGCACGCCAGCCAGCCACGCAGCGACCAGGAAGAATAGGTTTTGTTGCCGATGAAGAGTTTGAGCATGGTCATCAGGGCTCCCGGTGTCCCACCCCCCGCTCGCCCTGAGCGTGTCGAAGCCTGTCCTGAGCTCCGCCAAAGGGGGCTGCCCTTTCTCTGGGCACACAGTTGAAGAACAGTGCTTCGACAAGCTCAGCACGAGCGGTGTGGGGGAAACCCCCAGGCCTTACCCTATGGCCTCCAGCACGGCCGCGCGCAATTCGGGAATGCCGAGCCCCCCTTCGGACGATGTGGCGATGACTTCGGGATGGGCAGCCGTTCGTTTGCGCGCCGCCGCCTCCGTCGCAGCCAGCACTTTCGCCAGTTCGCTCGCTTTCACCTTGTCCGCCTTGGTGAGCACGAGGCGATAGGAGACGGCCGCGCCATCGAGCATCGCCATAATCTCTTCATCCACCGCCTTGATGCCATGGCGGCTGTCGATCAGAACGAACGCGCGCTTGAGTACCACGCGTCCGCGCAGAAAGTCATTGACCAGAAACCGCCATTTCTTGACGACCGCCAGCGGCGCTTCGGCAAAGCCATAGCCCGGCATATCGACCAGCCGGAAGCGCAGCGGGTCTCCCACATCAAAGAAGTTCAGTTCCTGCGTCCGCCCCGGTGTGTTTGATGTGCGCGCCAGACCGTTGCGGTTGGTCAGCGCGTTGAGCAGCGACGATTTTCCAACATTGGAGCGCCCGGCAAACGCCACTTCGGGCGCGTCAGGAGACGGCAGATGTTCAAGCGCGGGGGCCGATTTCAGGAACGAGACCGGCCCGGCAAACAGCTTGCGCGCAGTTTCAAGAGATTCAGGATCAAAGCTCACGTCTTCACCGGTTCCTTCAGCGCCGGATGACGCGAATAGAGCCATTTCTGCTGCGCGATGGTCAGCAGGTTGGAGACGGTCCAGTACAGCTGCAAGCCCGATGCGAACGGTGCCATCATGAACATCATGATCCACGGCATGATCGCGAACACCTGTTGCTGCGCCGGGTCCATCGGGGCCGGATTCAGCTTGAATTGCAGATACATGGTGATGCCCAGCAGGATCGGCAAAATGCCCAGCGCGATGAATGAAGGCGGCGTGAAATCCAGTAGGCCAAACAGGTTGACCGGCGTCAGCGGATCAGGCGCGGAGAGATCCTTGATCCAGCCGATAAAGGGCGCGTGGCGCATTTCGATGGTCACCATCAGCACCTTGTAGAGCCCGTAAAACACCGGAATCTGGAGGAAAATCGGCAAGCAGCCCGCCAGCGGATTGATCTTCTCCGTCTGGTACAGCTTCATGATTTCCTGCTGCTGGCGCTGCTTGTCATCCTTGAAGCGCTCCTGGATCGCCTTCATCTTGGGCTGCACAGCCCGCATCGCCGCCATGCTGGCAAACTGGCGCTGTGCCACCGGGAACATCAGCCCGCGCACGATGAAGGTGAGCAGGATGATGGCAAAGCCGAAATTGCCGACGGCCTTGAACAGCCAGTCGAGGAGGCGGAAAATCGGTTTTTCCAGAACTTCGAACCAGCCCCAGTCAATCGACTTGCCAAACAATGGAATGCCGCCCTCTTCATACCGGTCGAGGACGTTGATTTCCTTTGCGCCGGCAAAGAACTGCGATTGGGCGCTCACCACCTTGCCCGGTGCGACCACAACCGGCTTTGATCCGAAGTCGGCCTGATAGCTGGTGGGGCTGTGGCGGAATCCTGATTCTGCCACTCCGCCTTTTGCAGGCACCAGCGCCGTCAGCCAATAGGTCTCGCCAAAGCCCAGCCAGCCGGTGTTCGCTCCGAAACGCGCGCCCTTGGCCCCCGCCTCGTCCAGTGTGGAATAATCGACTTCATAGTTCACGGCATCGTCAAACTGGCCAATGGGGCCAATATGAAGCGTCCAGCTGTCCACATCCTTGTTGGGGATGAGCGACGAGCCTGAAGCCACTTTCTGCTTTTCACGGCTGACGAGCCCGTAATTGGCCACAGCAACAGCACCCGCGCCACGATTGGCCACGCGCTGTTCCACCGAAAAGAGATAGTACTGATCCACCGAGACCTTGATCGTGAACAGCTGGCCCTGCTGATTGTCCCAGCTGAGCGTGACGGGCGTTTCCGGTGTCAGCTTGGCGACATCTGCCGTCCAGACGCTATCCCCACCTGGCAGGGCCACGCCATCTCCAGACCAGCCGAAGCGCGCGAAATAGCTGCCTTCTGCGCCACCTGGAGAGAGCAAACGGACGGGTGCCGAGTCCTTCTTCACCGTTTCGCGGTGGCGGACGAGGACGAGATCATCAAGCTGCGCGCCGGTGAGGTTGATTGATCCCTTGAGCGCGGGCGTTTCAATCGGCAGGCGCTGGGTGGCAGCCAGCACGGTCGCGCGGTCCTTGAGTTTCGCAGGCGCTGCCGCTGCGGGCGCTCCAGCCATTGCGCCAGTTCCTGACCCATTTACAGGCGGCGCGGCCTGCTCAACCGGCTTGGGCTGCGGAAAGAAGCGCTCTGCCAACACCGGCCAGCCGAACAGGACGAGTGCAGACAGCACGATCGCCACGATGATGTTGCGCTGGTTTTCCACGAACAGGGCCTTCCTTAAACAAAAAAATCAGGGCACCGGATCATATCCGTGCCCGCCAAAGGGGTGACAGCGGGCGATGCGTTTCACCGCCAGCCAGCCGCCGCGCACCGCTCCATAGCGGGAAAGCGCCTCGATTGCATAGGCCGAACAGGAGGGCATGTAGCGGCAGCTGGGCGGGAGAATGCGAGACGGCCCCTTCTGCCAGCCCTTGGCCACCAGAATGAGCAGTTTCGCGATCATCGCGTCGCCTTGGCAAGCGCTTTGGTCAGCTCTGCCTGCAACTGGCCGAAATCCCGTTCCAGACCGCCCTGCCGCCCGATCAGGACATGATCAGCACCGGCAACGCCGCCCTGCGCCAGCTGATCCCGCATCAGCGCGCGAAAGCGCCGCTTCATACGGTTGCGGACCACGGCTCCGCCAATCTTCTTGGTGACGGTAAAACCCACGCGCTTGGCGTCATCCCCGTCTCCGCGCGGATGAACCAAAAGCACAAAGCCGGGCATAGGAACGCGTCGCCCTTTGTTGGCGCTGAGGAAATCAGCGCGGCGACGCATGACGATCAAAGCATCACCCTTCACGGGCGAAGCGCGCGAAATCAGGCGCTGAGCTTCTTGCGACCGCGCGCGCGACGAGCGCGAATCACGGCGCGACCGCCCGGAGTGGCCATGCGCGTGCGAAAGCCATGGCGGCGGGCACGAACAAGGTTGCTGGGCTGAAAAGTGCGCTTCATCACTCAATCCTTCAGGAATCAATCAAAATACAGACAAGCGACAACTCGCATGGCGCGCCATCCGTTGGGCAGCGCCGATAGCAGTTTTCAGCCTGAAGTCAATCGCAGGCCTGCGCTCAACGCGCGGCAATCAGGTCTTTCAGCGCCCTTTCGATGAAGCGATCATCGGAATCGACGCGGCCGAGCACGGCAACATGGCCTTCATCAACGCGACGGGCGACGAGAACGACGAATTCATCCTGCCCTTCCGATTCGACGATGCCACGCGGCGCCAGCGTACGCGCACGCTCCACCACATGCGATTCGGCCTTGGCCTTGGGTTCGGGTCGGCGCAGCGCGCGCTCCGTCTTCACCAGCCCCTTCAGTCCACCGGAAAAGGCTTCCACAAATCCTGCAAAATCACCTTCTGCCACATTGGCGCGCATCCCGTGCGCCAGCGCCAGCGCATATTCGGCCAAGCGGGTTTTGTCATAACCGACGCCAAAGACGAGCTTCACAACCGGCGTCATCGGCGCGCGGGCTTGCGCCACGATCCCGCTGACTTCGAGCAGCTCCTCATATTCATCGACCCGATCCCGAGCGACGAGCGCGAAATCATAGGCCATGCCAAGCGCGCGGTAGAGCGATTGGTGGCCGCGCAAGCTGGCCTGCTGGGCTTCATCCGCCAGAAAACGTGCTGCTGCCAGCCAATCGGCCAGCGCATCATCATGATGCGGAACGGAGAGCCCCAGCTCTACCGGCGCGTCCTCATGCTCAACCAATTCCGGCTCTGCCTTGCCAAACACATAGGTCGTTTCATCAAGCGAATCGCCGCGCGCATTGGGGCCATCAGCAAAGGCCGGCATCGGCGCTTCTACGGCACGCGGTGCCACAACCGGCTGTGCAGGCTCCAGCGCGCGGGCCACTTCGCCCTGCAACTGGCTGGTCAAAGCAGGGTCAGCCGCTTCCTTCCAGTTGATCACGCCATAGATGAAGTCGATCGTGTCATCATCGGATGAGAACGGCATCAGAATGCCGCGATAGAGAATCTCGGAACCCGAATCATTGGTGAATTCCGCTTCAAAGCCAATCGGCGCGCGATTGGCGATGATCTGCATGAAATGGTCCGTCAGGCGAGACAGCAGCGAACGCGGCGGAATCTGATCAATCGAATCAAGCCCCGGCGGCAGCTCGCACGCTTCACGCAGGCGGTGGCCCAGAAACGAAATGGAAGGATTTTCCACCCCGGCGGTAAAATCCATCAGCACCGAATTCGGGCCGAAATCGTCCAGATCGGTGGGGTTCAGGTCTTCAATCGACGGGTAAGCACGACCATCGAGCAGCGACACCCAGTAATTATAGGCGCGCACATGCATCCGCCGTTCGTCGGTACCGATGGCAGGCGGGGCTTCCATGGCCGCGTCATCCGCAACCTGCATCCCCCCGAAATGAGCCGAACCGTCCATCATTACCAAACCCCTGCACGGAAAATGAAATCTGCAAGCCGTGTCATGCACCGATATGGTTGACGAACAGTTAAGATTGGCAGCCCAAAGCCCGCGCGCACCAAAGGGGGATTGCGCAGCGCGTAAGACGCTGGTAACGGCCCCGCCAATCGGGTTTAGCCGCTTTAGCTCAGTTGGTAGAGCATCGCATTCGTAATGCGGGGGTCACAGGTTCGAGTCCTGTAAGCGGCACCATCTCCCTGTCCCCGGATCCCCCTAATCAACCGCACCGCCATTGCGACGGGCCGGTGCGGACCGGGCTCTTTCATGCATTGATCTCAAGCAAAGCCTGGCAATGACCTGCCCCTATGCTCATGCCTTTGAGTTTGCCGCATTTCTCTTGTCATCGGCAAGCCGCACAGGATAGGCAGCCGATCATGAAGCAATCCTCTGTTGCCCGTGTGTTGATCGTCGAAGACGATATGTTGGTGCGGGAAGGGCTTGCGGGGTTGCTGGCCGACTGTGCGGACCTTGTGGTCGATGCCGCAGTGGCTTGCGTGCGCGATGCGCTGGCGGCGCTGCCATCCGCGCCCGGCCTGATCCTGCTCGACCTGTGCCTGCCCGATGGAGAGGGCATAGACGTGATCCGCGCTGTGCGGACGGACCCGACACTGGCAGGGACGCGTATTCTGGTGCTCAGCCTGTTCAACGATGAAGGCCGGGTGCTGGGCGCGCTGGGTGCGGGAGCGGACGGCTATCTGCTCAAGGATTGCGAGCCGGACATGCTGCGCCAGAGCATCCGGGCCACACTGGCCGGAGAAACGCCGATCAGCCCGGCCGCAGCGGCACACCTGCTCCGCCAGTTCCGGGCGGCACCCGAAGTCCTGAAAGGCGAAAGAAAGGCTGCAAGTGGCGAAGCGCTTTCTCCCCTGACTGCGCGCGAGATTGATCTGCTGAAGCTTCTTGCCAAGGGGCTGAGCTATGTGGATGCCGCCGCGACGATGGGCATTTCCAGCCATACTGTTCATGATCACGTGAAGAATATTTACCGCAAGCTGGACGTGAATTCGCGCGGCGAAGCCGTGTTTGAGGCGGTTTCGATGGGAGTGATCAGCCTGTGAGCCGGTTTCTGGAACGATTGAACGACACGCGCTTTGCTTGGCTGGCTCTGGTGCTGCTGGTGGCTGCGATACAGGCGAGCTTCTGGTGGCTCTCGGCCAGCTTGCAACAACCGGCCCTGCCCAAATCTGCCGTTCTGCCCTATGATGTCCGCGCGGTAACAGTTGTCCCGCTGGACCGCGCAGAGGCCCCGGCACAGCTTGGCCCGATGCCCGCCGCGCCCATAGCCAAAGAGGCTCGACTGCCGTTGGTTCCGCCCGAAACGCTCCGCAACGCCTGTGTGCGGGGCACGCCGGGCAAGGTGGCGCGTGTGCATTTCAGCAAGGAGATCGCACCAGCGCATGGGCCACAGGCGCTGGTGGTGCTTTTTGCGGCAGATAATGTCGCACCCTATGTCAACGGCGCGCGTCTGGCCCCACCACGCGGCAAGTTTGACGCGCAACCTTCGCGTGACGGGCGCATGTTCTGGCTGCTCGACGTGCCTGACCGGATGTTGCAACCGGGGATCAATCAGTTCGACCTGATCGTGGCGCATAATGGCTGCCTGCCGATCATCACGAATGCCATGTTTGGCGAACGCGCGATACTGGAGCAGGTTCATGCCAAGGCTGCGCAGCTTCGAGAGGTTGTCCCCAACCTTGCCGTCGGGTTGACGCTGTTCGTGGGGCTTGCTGTGTTCCTGTTGCTGCCGATTGCGGAAGACCGGCGGCTGATCCTCTCTTTCACCGCCATGATGGTCTCAACGGCGCTGCGATCCTATTATCCCTTATGGAATGACTGGCGGTTCGATCAGGCGGATTATGCGGCCGTCGGCGCGACTGTTTCCATCCTCAACGGTGCGGCATTTGCCTGGTTTGCGCATGTGCTGGCAGTGCCACATTGGCGGCGTGCGGAGGCCGCACTGGGGCTCGCAACGCTGGCGCATCTCGCCATTGTTATCTGGGCATGGTGGCAAGGGCACACTGCGGTTCAAACCTATATCGATGTTGGCTTCCTGTTTGTGACGGCGCTCTATGCGGGGCTGGTCCTGATCCTCTGGTTCCGCCGCGCCCCGAAAGACGCGCTTTGGCCGCTCGCGATTTTCTCCATCTATGTGGCGATGACGGTGTGGACCCAGATCATGTCCTGGTTGCTGATCCCGATGAGCTTCAACCTCCGCCATCTGATGCCCTTCTATCTGGCGATCGGCCTTGGGATGCTGATGCTCTATCGGGGCTATAACATGTACCGCGCTGCAGAAGCCGCACGCAGTTCACTGGCCGAACAGGTCAAGGAAAAGGAGAGCGAAATCCGCGCCTCCTATCTCCGGCTGCGTGAGCAGGAGCGGGTCAACGCCATTCAGCATGAACGGCAGCGCCTGATTTCTGACATGCACGACGGGGTGAGCGGCCAGCTGACGGGACTTTTGATGCTGGTGCGCGGAGACCGCTATGATGCCACGCAATTGCCGGGCCGCGTGCAGGCGATCATCACCGATTTGCGGCTGATCATCGATTCGATGGACAGCACCGGCGACACGTTGAGCGAGGCGATGGACACCTTTCGAGATCGCGTGCTGGCACGAATGCCGACCACCGGCGTCTCATTCGAATGGGATGATCGTCTGCCCAAAGGCACAGCAGGACTGGCCGTTGAAGGCATTTTGCAGCTCTATCGCTTCTTGCAGGAGGCGATAGCCAATGTCCTCAAACATGCCAGCGCTAACCGTGCGGTCATTGCCATCGCGATGGACGAAGGCGGGGCCGTGCTCAACCTTTCCGTCAGCGATAATGGACGGGGCCTGTCTGCGGATGCAGCGGAGGGGCCGGGGCGCGGACTCGAAACGATGCGCCGCCGCATTGCCCAACTCGGCGGTATGCTGACCATAGCGCCATCATCGAGCGGGGGCACGACGGTTACAGCACGCGTTCCGCTCAACCCTGCCGCATAGCTCACCCCCCCATATGGGGGATTGTCCAAACGCGTTCCCATCATCAATTGCGTCCGCACCGGCGGCCTGTGGAGGCTGAACCGGATCGGAAGGAATTCGTGATGAGCTTTCCTAACTCGCCCCGTCTTTCAGGGGTAAAACATCTGGTGGCCGCTTGTCTCATCTGGACAGGCCAAAGCGCCATAGCGTCCGATATTGTCTATACGCCGGTCAATCCGGCCTTTGGTGGCAATCCTTTCAACGGTGCGCAACTGCTGGCCGTGGCGAACGCGCAGACAACCTACAAAGACCCCAACGCAACCAATACCAGCGATCCTTCTGCGCAGTTCCTGCGGACGCTGCAAAGCCGTTTGCTCTCCACGCTTGCGGGCCAGATCACTGATGTGATCTTTGGCGATGCGGCAAGCGAGAGCGGCCTGATCAAGTTTGGCGATCAGGAAATCTCTTATGTGCGCGGGCTGGAATCGGTCACGCTCACCATTTCCAACGCAGCCGATGGCAGCGTGACGGAAATCATCGTGCCGCTGCTCACCGGGGGGCAGTGACCATGGCCGCCACTGGCATGACCCGCGCAGCGATGGCGACGCTCGGCGCGCTGGCGCTGACCGGATGCGCCGCGCACAACCCCAAATCATGGGGAGAAGCCAAGCCAACGCTGGCCACGCCCAAAACCTTGCAACTCCGCGCGCTGCCCGCGCCTGCGGGCAAGGTCGCGGTTGCGGTCTATGGCTTTACCGATCAGACCGGCCAGTTCCGGCAAGGAGACGGCGTGCAGACGCTCTCCCGCGCAGTGACGCAGGGCGCAACCTCAATCCTCGTCAAATCCTTGCAGGAAGCCGGAAATCGCAGCTGGTTCACGGTGATAGAGCGCGAGCGGCTGGACAATCTGATGCGCGAACGCGCGGTCATCCGCGAAATGCGCTCCGCCTATCTGGGAGAGGCGAAGGTCAACCCCGCCGCATTGCCGCCCTTGCTGTTTGCGGGCGTTCTGCTGGAAGGCGGCATCATCGGCTATGACACCAACACCAAGAGCGGCGGCGTGGGCGCGCGCTTTCTGGGCATTGGCGGCAATGCCCAATATCGAGAAGACACGGTGACGGTCTATCTGCGCGCGGTGAGCGTGAAGACGGGCGAGGTGCTCGCCAATGTCAGCGTGCGCAAGACGATTTCCTCGGTCGGGCTTGGGGCCAGTGCATTCCGCTATGTCTCGTTCAAGGATCTGCTCGAAGCCGAAAGCGGCGTTGCCTACAACGAGCCCGATGAGCTCGCGCTCCAGCAGGCGATTGAGGAGGCCGTTTATGGCCTGATCGTCGAAGGCGCGGAGCAGGATTTGTGGTGCTTCACGGCCGATGCAGCAACAGTGAGCACCATTCTCTCAACTTACCATGTCCGCCGAGACGGCAAACAGGCTTCGGCCCTTGCTGACCCGGGCGGACCAACACCCCGCGGAGCGTGCCCGTCAGCCCCGGCTGCATCCGGCACTGCTCAATGATTGTCGCATCCTGAAACGTCTCATTTCTGAACTGGAGACATTTATGACCCGTTACAAGCACTCCATTCTCCTCCTCCCGCTGCTGGTTCTGGCAACACCAGCGCTGGCTCAAGGCCCCAGCAGCACCATCGTCCAGCACGGACTCAACAATGGTGCCACCATCAGTCAAACCGATGGCGGCAGCGTGACGGCTGAAATCGTCCAGTCTGGCGAAAATCTTGCGGCGACGATCACGCAGCATTGGGACCGTACAGGCCTGTTCCCGGACGTGGCAAACACGGCATCGATCAACCAGTCCGGCGGGCTCAACACTGCCACGATCGAACAGGCATTCAGCAACGATGGAGACGCGAACGAAGCGGTCATTGGCCAAGGTGCATCCAGCAATCTTGCGACCATTGAACAGGATGCAGGCATTAATTCCGCGCGCATCAACCAGAGTTCCGGTTCAAATCTGGCGACTGTCAGCCAGCAGCTGTCTCTTGCTGACGGGGCCAATCTGGTCATTATTGATCAGGCCGGGATCGGCTCGAACACCGCCAACGTTTCCCAGTTCGCCTACGCGGGTACAACGCATATCGTGCAGAATTCATCCTTCAGCACTGCAGACGTTGAACAGTATAATGGTGGCCATGATGCCCAGATTCGACAATCTGGCGCGCTTCAAACGGCAGAAATCTTGCAATTGGTGCCCGACGTTCATGGCAGAGGCGCCGTGTCCACGGTTAACCAGAATGGCATTGGCAATTCCGCTGTCACCACTCAGAGTGAAACCAGCTACTCTTCCGAAATCACTCAGGATGGAAGTGGCAACAGTGCCACCGTTGAGCAACACCTCGAAACCGGCTCGCTGCTCATCCAGCAATTCGGATCGAACAACATCGCGACGGCTGAGTTCGAGAATAGCGCGGTTTCGTCCGCCAATATTCGCCAAGAGGGCGAGGACCATATTGCCAAATTTGTGAACAACTCTTCGCTTTCGGATACGTATATTGCCCAATATGGCACCGGGCATATCGCCACCGTGACGCAGTAGGCCCAAGGAGCACCAATCCATGAAACACTCAGTCTCCACAGCGGCGCTGGCAGCCTGTGCCTCGCTCTGCCTCGCTCAGCCTGCATGGGCGGACAACAGCCTGATCACGGTCGAACAAATTGGTGGTGCCAGCACGGCCACGGTCACCCAGAATGGCCCTGCCAAGGTCGCGCTGGTCTACCAGAACGGTGGCGGAAATCAGGCCACTGTCAGCCAGACAACCTTTTCGGGAGGCTATGTTGATCTCGACACAACAGGCAATGGCAATGTGGCGCATGTGACACAGGCGGGCGAGCTGTTCGCAGTCAGCTCCAACACAGCCACGCTGACGCAATCTGGCGATCACAACACTCTTGATCTGGTGCAGGATGCCTGGGCCGGATCGCTCAACAGCGTGACGGTTCACCAGTCCGGGAACGACAATTTCGCGAACCTGCGGCAAACCGGGGCTGACAATGACCTGGCGCTGACTCAGGACTATGGCACCAACTGGGCCGAAATTACGCAGACCGGCATCAACCAGTCGATCGCCGTAACCCAGGCTGGCGGGGCCAGCGTCACCATCTCCCAGACCCAATGACCGTCTCCCCCGTCCTGCTGCTTGCCGCCGCGGGCGGGGGGGCGGGGTCGGTTGAACCCCGCCAGAACGCTCCCGCAAAAGCCCGGGCATCTGCCGGGATCGAACAATTGCCGGTGGTCGGTGCGGGACAAGGCTTGGCTCTGCCCCGCACCGCCACTCCTGCCATATCGCGCGCGGAACAGGTCTCCAACCCCCGCCCCGCGCCACTGCCCGCGCAAGAGTCCTTGTTGCAGCCCGATGAAACGGCGGCAGATGTGGCACTCTATCGGAAGATCCAGTCTGCCTGGGTGCAGTTGCGAGCAGCCGGCGCGCACCCCACGCAAGAGGCGTTGACGCAGATGGTGGGACCAGAAGCGCTATCCGCTTTCCTGATGCGTTTTCCTGGCGCCGAAGCCATTGTTTCCGGCCAGACCGACCAATGGCCGCTGGCTCCCATCGAGCCGCGCCCAGACTGACACGCAGACGCCGCTCTCAAATCCATCCGTGCGCGCGATACCAGTCGGCTGTGGCTTTCAGGCCTTCATGCGTTTCCACCTGGGGCGTCCAGAGTGAGGCGGGCGGTCGCGCATCTGGGGTGATCACCCAATCGGGATGGCAGAAATAGGCGGCCCGGTCTGCGGTGAGTTTAGCCTTGTCTCCGCGCCACAGCCGGTCTGCCCGCGCGCCGAGGCGGACGATGGAGGCAGGCAGCGAAAGCGCCAGAACCCGGCGGCCCATTGCGGCCCCGATCGCGCGGCCATAGCCTTCATGAGTCCAGCCGCCGGGAACCCCGTCGTCCGCTTCATAGATGTGCCCTGCTGCTTCGAGCGCGGCAATCAGCGCGAGCAACAGCCGGGCCAGATCGCCGACTTCAAGCAGAGAGAGGCGGCCATGCGGCGGCAGCGGCATGATGCCCATCTTTGCCGCCTTGAACAGATCGAGTTGATCCAGATCGCCGGGGCCGTAAATCGCAGGCGGTCGCACCATCGTCCAGTCAAGCCCGCTCGCGGCCACACGCGTTTCAGCCTCCGCCTTGGACCAGCCATAAACCGAGAGCGCAGGCTCGCGCGCGGAGAGCGAAGAGACATGGATGAACCGGCGGATGCCCGCTTGTGCCGCCGCCGCCAGCATCGCTTCCGTGCCGGTGATATTGCCCGCAATGAAGCCTTCCCGTGTGGGGGTGTTGACCACACCTGCCACATGGATGACCGCCTCTGCGCCCTCCATCAACGCCAACAGGCTGGCGGGATCATCAAGCGCACCGGGCACCCAAATGACGCCGGGCTGATCGGGTTGGAGACGCCTTGCAAGAGCCCGCACCTGATGGCCCTGCGCCAAAGCGAGCCGGATCAGTGTCTTCCCAACAAAACCCGTGCCGCCGGTGATGGCGAGGGTAGTCATTCCCACTGGCTCGTCACCCCCGCGCAGGCGAGGGGTGGGGTCAGGGCTGAGGCCTCGCTCTCAAAGCGGCCCCCGCCTGCGCGGGGGCGACGGCTGGATTTCCGTGTCACAGCAAAACCATATGGTCGCGGTGGACCATCGCGGCGCGGGGGGCATGGCCCAGCAGGTCAGCCAGTGCCTCGCTGCGCTTGCCGCATACCAGCGCCGCTTCCTCCGCATCATATTCAGCGAGGCCCCGCGCGAAGGCCACGCCATCCGGGCCAGATATGTCGATCACATCGCCGCGTGCGAACTTGCCCGCCACGGATCGTGCCCCGGCTGGCAACAGGCTCGCTCCGCCCAACAGGGCCTTCACTGCGCCAGCATCCACCATAACAGAGCCGCGCACCGTCAGCCGGCCCGCGAGCCAGGCCTTGCGCGCGCGGGCATTGCCCTTGGCCATGAAGACCGTGCCACAGCCGCCGCTATCGAGCCGGTCAAGCGGGTGATCATGCTTGCCCGAAACGATGATCAGATCGGCCCCGGCACTCGCCGCAATGCGCGCAGCCTCGATCTTGGAGCCCATGCCGCCCGATCCCATGCCGGACGATGTTCCTTCCTCTGCCATACCGGCGATCCGCTGGTCGATGCGCTTGACCACCTCAATCCGCTTCGCGTCGGGATTGCGCGTCGGATCTGCCGTGAACAGACCATCGACATCAGAGAGCAGGATCACCCGCTCCGCGCCCGCCGCCTGCCCAATCCGCGCGGCCAGCCGATCATTGTCGCCAAAGCGGATTTCCTCGGTCGCCACCGAATCATTCTCGTTGATGACGGGGATAACGCCCAGCCCGATCAGCCGGTCGAGCGTGGCGGCGGCATTGAGATAGCGCCGCCGGTCCTCCAGATCATCGAGCGTGACAAGCATCTGCGCTGCCGTGATGCCATGCCCGTCGAGCAAGTCCGCCCAGCATTGCGAGAGCGCGATCTGGCCCGTGGCCGCAGCGGCCTGCGCATCTTCCAAACTTGCCCGCCCGCCCTTGGCCAGCCCCAGCTTGCGCGCGCCGAGCGCAATCGCCCCGGAAGAGACGATAACCAGCTGTTCGCCTGCTGCATGGCGCTTGGCAATATCGGCCACCAGCGTGGTCAGCCACGCGCGCCGCACTTCTCCCTCTGGCGAAACCAGAAGCGAAGAGCCGACTTTGACGATAGAACGGCGATGGGGCGCAGGCAGTGTCATGCCCCCTCCCCTAACCCCTCATTTCGGTTTGCGAAAGCGATAGGCGAACTGATCGGTCTTGCCGCGAATCTCGGGGCTGAACACATTGCCGGTGTGCGGATCACTGGCATTGCGCCACGTCGCCAGTTCGCCATCAAAGCGGAAACCCGCTTTTTCCAGCGTGGCACGAGTGAAGGCGGGATCAATGCGGTGTACGGTATCAACCACACTGCTGCCCGTTCCGGCTTCTGCGACATGATCGACCACCACCAGCGTCCCGCCGGGCTTGAGCGCGGCATAAAGCGCGGCGATGCCCTTTTCCGGCGTTCCCGGCGGCATGGGCTTGAGGTAAAGATCGTGGAAATTCTGCACCGTGATGATCACATCGGCCTTTTCAGGCAGCGCGAAATCCGAAATCAGGCTGCGCAGCGGTTTCACATTGGAACGCGCCGCCGCGACCTCATCCTGCTCGGTACCATAGGCTGCGCGATAGGTGACGAACTCGACCGGCTGATAGGCATAGACAACGCCCTTTGCGCCGACCGCGCTCGCCATGATGTGCGTCAGATAGCCGCCCCCCATGATATAGTCAGCCACCTTCTGCCCCCGCTTCACGCGCGCAAAGGTGAGCAATTCAGCGGGTTTGCGCGCCGCATCGCGCGCGCGATGCGCTTCGGGCCGGGCGGGATCGGCCAAGGCTGCCGCATAGCCCTTCGGCACCGACGATCCGGCGGTTGCATGCGCAGCCAGTCCGAGCATGACGGCGGCCAGCACTATGGATTTTTTCATAACGGCATCTCTCCAACAATCTTGATTGCGGGAGATGCTAGCAGCGCACTAAAGCGGAGACCAGCCCGCTGCCTCGGCTTCGGGCGTGGCTTCGGCCTTCACGCCGATGGCATCGGCCAGACGGTCGAGCACAGCCTCCAGCCCAGCGCCGCTTGCGCCAGACATGAGCAGCACTTCGGCCTTCGACGCACGCTTGAGCTTGGTGGCGAGCTTCTTGGCCTCGGCAGGCTCCAGCGCATCAACCTTGTTCAGGCCGATCACCTCCACCTTGTCTTCCAAACCCGCACCATAGGCTTCGAGCTCACGCCGGACGATACGATACGCCCCCACAGGATCGTCGCCAGTTGCGTCCACAAGATGGAGCAGAACACGGCAGCGCTCGATATGACCCAGAAACCGGTCACCAATGCCCGCGCCGTCCGCAGCCCCTTCGATCAGGCCCGGAATGTCGGCAATCACGAACTCGCTGCCACGATGACTCACCACACCCAATTGCGGACGAACCGTGGTGAAAGGATAGTCGCCCACCTTGGCCTTGGCGTTGGTCACGGCGTTGATGAAGGTGGATTTGCCCGCATTGGGCAGTCCGAGCAGCCCGGCATCAGCCAGAAGTTTCAGCCGCAGCCACAGCCATGCTTCTTCGCCCGGCCAGCCCATGCCATGCTGACGCGGGGCACGGTTGGTACTCGTTTTGTAAGACAGGTTGCCGCGCCCGCCATCGCCGCCGCGCAGCAGCACGATGCGCTGCCCCACCTCGGTGAAATCGGCCAGTACGGCTTCCTTGTCGTCCGACAGGATTTGCGTGCCAACCGGCACCTTGACGACAATATCATCGCCGCCCGCACCCGTCTGGTTACGGCCAGCCCCGCCCTTGCCGCGCGGCGCTTTGAAATGCTGTGTGTAGCGGAAGTCGATCAGCGTGTTGAGGCCGGGTACGGCTTCAAAGATGATGTCTCCACCCTTTCCGCCATTGCCGCCGTCCGGCCCGCCATATTGGAGGAACTTCTCACGCCGGAACGAGACAGCGCCCACGCCGCCGTCACCGGACTTCACATAAATCTTGGCCTGATCGAGAAAATGCATGGGCAGCCTTTAGGCGAGCGGCGGTCAAAGCGCCAGTGGGCGGGATTGTTGCATGAATGCGACACATTTCACACATAGCCGATGGCTGCGTGGCAAACCAAGCCACACTCTAGCGCCCAGAGCGAGGTGATTCACAGAACAAGCACCACTGCATGTTCTGTCCAAGGCCAAATCCCCAATTCGTCAAGATTTCAGCCCTGCGCGCCGCCATCCCAATCCATTGAGGCCACCATCAGCCGTTCAGCAATATCACGGGCACGGGTGCGGGGCAGGCCGAGCGAGCGTGCCATCGATTCGCCCATCAGCGCATCGCCCAGCGCCAGCAGCACCAATGTCAGTGTGTCATCATGCAGCGCACGATCTTCATGCGCACCGTCCGAAATCTCATCGACCAGCCGGTGGATCGTTTCTACAATCGGTTCCAGCATCGCCTCATTGCCAGAAACGATCATCCAGCTGGTGAGGGCACCCGCCCCATGCTTGTCAAACGCATCAAACGCCAGATCGACAATCTCGCGCGGTTTGGCTTCGCCTGTGCGCGCCTTCTGGATGCGCTTTGCGATTTCAGCGCAAATTGATTCGGTGATTGAGGTGGCAAGCGCAGTCTGAAGGCCGGCTGCCGATCCGAAATGATGGAGCAAATTGGCGTGGGTCCGCCCGATCCGCCCGGCCACAGCCTTGAGCGTCACCGCCTGCGGCCCCGCTTCGATCAGCAGATCCCGCGCGGCCTCCAGCGCGGCGGTGCGACTGGCCTCCGGAGAAAGGCGCTTTCTACCTATTGACATTATTGTCAGTAATCCCTATTCAATCCTCAGAAGGAGTGCCCACCATGACCTCTGCCACGATGAAGACCCCTGCCGATCTTGTCATTACCCCGCGCGACCGCCGCTTTGGGCGCGATACCGCTCAAAAACGCTGGTGGGCCGGTGGCGATCCGATTGCAACGGCTTTTTACAATGCGCTTTCCGTTACGTTCCCCAAGGGCGAGGCGATGTTCATTGAAGCCGTGAAGGCGCATCGCGATGGCGTTCCGCCCAAGCTGGCCGAGGAAATCAAGGCGTTCGTATCGCAGGAGATCATGCACACACGAGAGCATGTGGCGTTCAACCGCCGCGTGACGGAAGCGGGATATGACACGAGCCGCCTCGATGCGCATGTTGATGAAGTCATGGCCTTTATCAAGACGCGCCCGCAGATCATGAACCTCAACGCCACCATGGCCTTGGAGCATTATACAGCGATTCTGGCCGAACAATTTCTCAACGATCCCGACACGTTCAAGAATACCGATCCCGAGCTTGCCGATATGTGGAAATGGCACGCGATCGAGGAAATCGAGCATAAGGGCGTTGCCTATGACACTTGGCTGCACGCCACAAAGGGCTGGAGCCGCTTCAAGCGCTGGCGGGCCAAATCGATCATGATGCTGGTCGTCAGCCTCAATTTCTGGTTGCATCGCTATATCGGCATTCTGGATCTGCTGCGGCAGGATGGCATTACGGGTGTGAAGGCGCACGCGCGGCTCATCTGGTTCCTGATAGGAACGCCCGGCGTGCTCCGTAAGCTCTTCTTCCCCTGGGCGGCCTATTTCCTGCCGGGCTTCCACCCATGGAACCGGGATGACCGCCATCTGATCGGCGCCGTAGACAGCACCTATGAAGCTGCCCGCTTGCCGGTGGCCGCTGCCGCCTGATAGACAGGGCGACATGACTGTCGCCCCCACGCTCACAACCCCGCGCCTGATCCTCCGCCCCATCGGGCTGGAGGATTGGGAGCCCTATGCCGCCGGCTGGGCCGATCCCGCCATGGTGGCCTTTATCGGCGGCGTCCCGCGCGACCGGATGACGAGTTGGGCCAAGCTGCTTTCTGCTGCCGGACTGTGGAGCCTGTGCGGCTTTGGCTATTGGACCTTCGCCTGCCGTGAAACGGGCGTGTGGCTGGGCAATGGCGGCCTTGCGCGTTTTGAGCGGGGCCTACCCGAACTGGAAGGTGTGCCTGAAGCAGGCTGGGCGCTCGCGCCTGCCGCCTGGGGCAAGGGACTCGCAACCGAAGCCATGGCAGCTGCGCTCGATTGGGCAGAGCAGACGCTCGACGTGCCCGAAGTGCGCTGCATCATTGATCCAGACAATGCCGCTTCCAAAGCCGTCGCCCGCAAAGTTGGTTTTACGCAATGCGCTTCGACCGCAGACCATATCGGACCGGTGGATGTGTTCCGAAAACCGTTCGCGCGCGCAATATCCTAACTTGCTATCCCTGCCCCCCTTGCCTAACAGGGCCGCGCTTTTCGTAAGGGCAAGTGCCTGAAGGCCGGAACAGGGAGTCCCATGGCCAAGATCGTGATGAAATTCGGCGGCACCTCCATGGCGGGGACGGAGCGGATCCGCAACGTCGCCTCGCGCGTGAAGAAGGAAGTCGATGCCGGGAACCAGGTAGCAGTCGTCGTGTCCGCCATGGCGGGTGAAACCGACCGTCTCGTGGGCTTCTGCCGCGAAGCCGCCCCGCTGCATGACCCCAAGGAATATGATGTGGTCGTGGCCGCCGGGGAGCAGATCCCCTCCGGCTTGCTTGCCATTACTCTGCAAGCCATGGGCGTGCCCGCGCGCAGTTGGCTGGGCTGGCAACTGCCGATCCACACCTCTGATGCGCACGCCTCTGCCCGCATCGAATCGATTGAGACCGACGCGCTCAACGCTGCGATGGCGAGCGGTGAAGTCGCTGTGATTCCGGGCTTTCAGGGCATGGCAGGCACAGGCCGCGTGACCACGCTGGGCCGGGGCGGATCGGATACGTCCGCCGTAGCCGTCGCAGCGGCCACCAAGGCAGACCGTTGCGACATCTACACAGACGTGGACGGCGTCTACACGACCGATCCCCGCATCGTCCCCAAGGCCCAAAAGCTCGACAAGGTGACGTATGAAGAAATGCTGGAGCTGGCGAGCGTGGGCGCAAAGGTGCTCCAGACCCGCTCTGTGAGCCTTGCCATGAAGGAAAATGTACGCGTGCAGGTGCTGACCTCGTTCGAGGACAAGCCCGGCACGCTGATCGTCAGCGACGATGAAATCGGAGAAAATGACGTGGAAAGACAGGTCATCACGGGCATTGCCCATGACAAGAACGAAGCCAAGATCACACTGATCAAAGTGCCGGACCGTCCCGGTGCCGTTGCCAGCATCTTCGCGCCGCTCGCTGATGCCAGCATCAATGTGGATATGATCATCCAGAACATCGCGCATGACGCAGGTTCAACCGATGTAACCTTCACCGTTCCCGGTGCCGAACTCGCCCGCGCGCTTGACGCGCTGGAAAAGGCGCAGTCCGCCATTGGCTATGAAAAGCTGGTGCATGATACCAAGGTCGCCAAGATCAGCATCGTCGGCGTCGGGATGCGCAGCCATGCAGGTGTGGCCTCCACCATGTTTCAGGCGCTCGGTTCGCGCGGCATCAACATCCAGGCGATCTCGACCAGCGAAATCAAGGTCAGCGTGCTGATCGACGAGGATGAGACCGAACTCGCCGTGCGCGTGCTGCACACGGCCTACGGGCTGGATGCCAAGGACTGAGTGTCCCTCCAACACCGTTCGGGCTGAGCCTGTCGGGGCCGAAGGCGTTGCGAAGCAACAACCCCTGCCCTTTCTTCCGGGCGGCGCGAAACAGGAAAGACAGCCCTTCGACAAGCTCAGGGCGAGCGGAGATACTATGACCAAACTCACCACCCTCATGAAACGCGGCGCGGACTTCCTCGGATCGGATCTTGCGATCATGGCGGGTGCGATGAGCTGGATCAGCGAGCGCCACCTTGTCTCCGCCATGTCGAACGCAGGCGGCTTTGGCGTGATAGCAGGCGGGGCGATGCCGCCCCAACTGCTCGACAAGGAGATTGAGGCCACGCGCTCGATGACCAGCCGGTCGTTTGGCGTGAACCTGATCACCATGCACCCGCAATTGCTGGACCTGATCGCCGTGTGCGCGAAACACAAGGTCAGCCATGTCGTGCTCGCGGGCGGTCTTCCGCCTGCTGGCGCCATCGAGGCGATCAAGGCCTTTGGTGCGAAGGTGATCTGCTTTGCTCCCGCGCTGGCGCTGGCCAAGAAGCTCATCCGCTCCGGCGTTGATGGCATCGTGATTGAGGGGATGGAAGCAGGCGGGCATATCGGCCCCGTCTCCACCTCTGTGCTGGTTCAGGAGATACTGCCTGAGATCAAGGACCAGGTGCCGGTGTTCGTGGCAGGCGGCATCGGGCGTGGCGAGATGATGGCGTCTTATCTGGAACAGGGTGCGGCGGGCGTGCAGATCGGCACCCGACTTGTCTGCGCGACCGAGTGCATTGCGCATCCGGCGTTCAAGAAGGCGTTTATAAAGGGCAATGCACGCGACGCCATCGCCAGCGTCCAGATCGACCCGCGCCTGCCGGTCATCCCCGTACGCGCGCTCAAAAATGCGGGGACGGAAGAATTCACGCGCAAGCAGATTGAAGTGGCCGGAATGCTCGATCGCGGCGAGGTCGATATGGCCGCCGCCCAACTGGAAATCGAGCAATTCTGGGCGGGTGCCTTGCGCCGCGCTGTGATTGATGGAGACGTTGAAAATGGTTCGGTGATGGCCGGCCAGTCGGTCGGCATGGTCAAAAAGGAAGAACCGGTTGCCGATATTCTGGCCGCGCTCGTGGCCGAAGCCGAAAACGCTCTGGCTTGAACCACTGACGCGCAGTCGCGCGATCTTCCAGAGACTTTTGAAAATGGTCGGGACGACAGGATTCGAACCTGCGACCCCCACACCCCCAGTGTGATGCGCTACCAGGCTGCGCTACGTCCCGACCGAAGGCGCGCGCATAAGCTGAAGCGGCGCGCTTGGCAAGCCGTTCATTTGAGCAAGGGGCAATGCGTTCAGCCTCTGTCAAGCGTGAGCCGGCTTAACTCGCCTCCTGATCGACTTGTTGCAGGAGATACACATGAAGACACGTTCCCTTTTGATCGCTGGCGGCGTTCTTGCGCTGTCCATTCCGGCGCTCGCGCAAATGCATGGTGGAGATCACGCGCCGATGGCCAAGATGCATGGCTCCGACACGCGCGCGGACCTGGAAGCCTCCGTGAAGAGCCATTTCGCGGCCATGGACGGCAACAAGGACGGTCAGGTCACGCCAGATGAAATCAAGGCCATGCACGCCGCGCGTCGGGCAGAACGGCAAGATGCGCATTTTGCGGCGATGGACAAGGATTCCAATGGCCAGATCAGCAAGGCGGAGTTCGACGCTGCGCACAGTGGCGATCAGACGATGAAGCATGGCGAACGCTCAGCCCATCGCGGCGCCATGGGCGAAAAGCATCATAAGGGTCAGAGGGCTGGTCAAGACGGTCCGCGCGGCATGATGGGAGAGGGCGGCATGTTCGCCATGGCCGATGCCAACAAGGATGGCGGCATAACGCTCTCCGAAGCCCTCACCGCGCGTCTCGCCCGATTCGACGCAGTTGATTCGGACAAGAATGGCACCCTTTCGCCTGAAGAGCGGATGAAAGCGCGCCAAGCCCGAAAGATGGAACGTAAGGCTCAATAACGGCCATAGTCAGAATCAGCGCGTTCCGTTTGTCTGGTCGCGCTGATTCGCCTTCAAACGCGCAATGCAATTCGACTTGAGGCCAGTCATCCAACCTGCGTGAGCAGCCTGCCCCACAGCGCAGATAAAAAAATGGCGGCCCGAAAGCCGCCATTTCAATCTCTTGCGAAGACCCCGATCCTACGGGCTCGTTGAGTTGCCATTGTTCGCGACAACGGCAACAGTGAGGGCGGCAGCAATCGCCAACGCAGCAAGCATCGTAGCGGAAAAAGCTTTGTTTGACTTTTCAGCGGAAACCGGAGCCGCAACGCGTGCTGCGCTCACCGTCAGCTTTTTGGCCGGTGCGGCCGAAGCGGCCACGGGTGCGCTGACAAATGCCAGAGCGGCGGCAGCCACAAGAGTTTTCTTTAGAACCGACATTGAGACAGTCTCCATTGGCGTGAGATCAGTTAGGCGGCGTGGACAAATTGGTTGACGTTAGACTCGGTGGTTGATTCAAGGCTT
>CALMZE010000213.1 GCA_937870585.1 uncultured Sphingomonadales bacterium
TATCTTCGCCCTGTTCAGCCTGACCACCTTAAAGCTGAGGTAAAAATGGAGTTAAAAAATAAAAAAGTAGTCGTGGTTGGTTTTGGCCTGACCGGCCAGGCTGTCTGTGATTTTCTGCTCAGCCAGGAAGCCTCAGTTCTGGTCTCCGACAATAAGCCGGAATCAGAACTGGACAGGGTTAATGTCTATAAGGCCAGGGGTGTTCATTTTGATACCGGGGCTAACCGTCTGGAAATTTTGTTACAGGCCGATCTGGTTGTGCTGAGCCCGGGAGTCCCCCCATTGCCGGAAGTTATGGCCGCCAGGGAAAAAGGCATCGTTTCGGTCGTTGCGGGCCATTCCGACATTCTCGTCGTGCCCGACATCGAAGCCGGCAACATGCTGGCCAAACAGCTGACCTTCCTTGGCCATGCGGATGCGGCCGCGATTGTGCTTGGCGCGCGGGTGCCCATTATTCTCACCAGCCGTGCCGATAGTGTGCGCACACGGCTATTATCCTGTGTCGTGGCGCTTTACCTCGCCCACGCGCACCGCAGCGGAAGCATCCGGAGCGAACAGCGCGATGCGACTTGGCACCACCTGAGGCAGCGGAGCGTCCAGGCGGATCAGCGCAAAATCGCGATGGAATTTGCGCCAGAAATAGCCCGGCGCAGCACTCGCCTGACGATAGGTGGCAACGCGTTGCGGCTCAACCGCGTCCGCATCTGCCACGCCGCAGCGCAACTCTATCCGCTTGGCCCGGTTGTAAAAGGGCGAATAGACGTTGTGCGCAGCGGTAAGCACATAGCGTCCGCCTGAGATCAGCACCCCCGTGCTGTTGGCCTGCGCGCCGGACGTGAACTTCTTCCGCTCCACCTTCAAATGGCAGACATTGGCCATGGACCCCGCACCCGCATCATGCTGAGAAACGGGGCGCAAGGGCGAAGCCATGGCGGAAGAGGCTGCTGCCACCAGCAGCCCCGCCCCGCACAAGCGGACCAGCCTCAACCGGCGGCCTGACTGGGCGTGTTGACGCCCATGCTTTGCAGATATTTCTTCACATTACGCGCAGCCTGGCGGAGGCGGTGTTCATTCTCCACCATGGCGATGCGGACATAGCCCTCGCCTTCCTCACCATAGCCCACGCCTGCCGCCACGGCGACGCCCGCATGAGTGAGCAATTGCTTGGAGAATTCCAGACTGCCCAGATGCGCAAGCGCAGGCGGAAGCGGCGCCCAGGCGAACATGGAGGCACGCGGCGGCGGAATGTCCCACCCGGCGCGGCCAAAGCTTTCAACCAGAATGTCGCGGCGCTTGTGATAAAGCTCGCGGTTCTGCTGGACGATATCCTGCGGACCATTGAGCGCCGCCACGGCTGCGGCCTGAATCGGCGTGAACGCGCCATAATCCAGATAGGACTTCACCCGCGTCAGCGCGCTGATCAGCGTCTTGTTGCCCACCGCAAAGCCGATGCGCCAGCCCGCCATGGAATAGGTTTTGGAGACGGAAGTGAACTCCACCGCCACATCCTTCGCGCCCGGCACCTGCATGATCGAAGGCGTGGGACAGCCATCAAAATACAGCTCAGAATAAGCGAGATCGGAGAGCACCCAGATGTTGTGCTCCTTCGCAAACTTCACCACCCGCTCATAGAAAGCGAGGTCCACCACCTCAGCCGTGGGGTTGGAGGGATAGTTGACGATCAGCACCGAGGGCTTGGGCACAGTGAACTTCACCGCGCGTTCGAGCGATTCGAAATAATGCTCATCCGGCGTGGTCGGCACGCTGCGGATCGTGGCACCGGCAATGATGAACCCGAAGGTGTGGATCGGGTAGCTGGGGTTGGGCGCGAGCACCACATCGCCCGGCGCGGTGATGGCCTGCGCCAGATTGGCCAGTCCTTCCTTCGATCCGAGCGTGACCACGACTTCCGTATCCGGGTCGACATCGACGCCAAAGCGGCGGCCATAATAATTGGCCTGCGCGCGCCGCAGCCCCGGAATCCCCTTGGACGCGGAATAGCCATGCGCCTTGGGATCGCGTGCCACTTCGCACAATTTGTCGATCACATGCGGCGGCGGCGGCAAATCGGGATTGCCCATGCCAAGATCAATAATGTCCTCCCCCGCCTGACGCGCCGCGGCCCGCATCGCATTGACTTCAGCAATGACATAGGGGGGCAGGCGTTTGATGCGGTAAAATTCTTCGGACATTGTCTTTCCCGTAGGGCTCCCGTTTCATGGTTGGAGGTTTGGAAGCCTCTCCATGCGCGAAAATGGCCACGAAAGCTAGGGGGCGCAGAAAAGCGCGCGCTGTGAGGGTGGTTACTGTGGGATGCCCTGCCCAAACTTCGCACAAAGTTCGCGTCCTAGGGGGATGTTATGCGGCGACCAACAGGCCATGCGCTCCCATGTCAGGTCAAGTTGACGCCGCAACAGCAACTCAATGAAGGGCTAGGATTGGAAGGTTGTTCAATCATCACTTGGCTATAGAACAAATGGGGAATTTTTGCAACGAATTTTTGCCTTGCGCTTGCAAAGCTGCATAATCGGTCGTCTGATCACATAGACATAGATGATGGAATCAATGAAAAAAGAAGCTGACCAGTATACGCACCCCTCCACTGCCCCGCTCTTCTTAGACAACCTTCGCATTAAATCCAACGAGACGGCAATGTAACTGCTATTGTTGAAATACATAACACGATAGGGAAATTTATATGATCTCTAGGAAAATTATTACACTCAGTTGCATTCTGCCATTCCTCGCATTCTCATCTTGCAACAACAGCCAGCCCATCAAGTCAAATTTCGGCACGTGCGAGCCCCTGAGAGGGTGGAATGATGCACAATCATTTAGAATACCCGATGAAGCTCAATTTAATTCAATTTACGTTGACAATCATCGAATCCTATTGAACGGAACCGCGATCAATAAGGTGGAACTCGAATTTTATATTGATGAATTGAAGAAGATGAAGAATGAATCAAAATATGTAGAATTTTACATTTTCCTTCATTCAGATGGAAAATACGCATGCTCTGATTTCAAAAAAATTGCCCAAAAAATTGATTCGGGTCAAAAATGTGCACAAGACGGCACATGCATTTGGGCGTACGGGCTTGGCATAAATGCCAAACCTCGTGGGCATATAGTTATGTGACAACGACGGGAAAGTTCGTTGCACCTATCCCGCATTTGTCCCGGTTAGATAGGGTGCGATGTGGAGTTCCCAAATTCATTCAGTCGGGTTCCAACGGCTTGCCCCCTACCCCGCAAACCCCACACTCGGCGGCTTTTGCCCGGCCCAGTTCACCTTTTCGCGCTTCACGGCTTGCGCGGTCTTGTCCCAAAAGGCTTTGGTATTGCCTTTGAAGCGGATGTCGAAATGGTTTGCAGTGTCGAGCGCCTGCGATCATGCTGTAGCGTCGGCACTGTATCAGCTGAGCAGCCCGAGACACCCCATCCCATTGCGGATCATGGAACCAATGAGCGGCTCACTTGTGATCATCTGCATTCGTTCGCCCCGGCTCGTCTCTTCAAGACTGCAAATGAGCTCTTCCAGCTCATCGGGTGCATAACTCCCATCTCCTGCCAAGGAAATTGCAACGATTTCAGAAACGATGACATCATCGAATTCTTCAATCATCGCAGAAAATTTCACGCGGACATCCTGATTAAAGTCAGATCCAATCGAAGAGAAAGCATCCTCTCCCATGCCATCGACCTCGTGTGCATCCTTGAACCGAAGCACTTCCTGTTCAACAGAATTTGCAGAGACAAGAACCTGATTCAATTGATCGCCAGAAATGTGGAGTTGCATTGAAATTTCCTTCGCAGTCGATTTCTATTACTCCATCCATTTCATCCAACCGGTTAATATTAAGTATCCATCACAAATTGGCGATGGTCACGAATTACTCCGCAAACCCCGCACTCGGCGGCTTTTGCCCCGCCCAGTTCACCTTTTCACGCTTCACGGCTTCGGCAGTTTTGTCCCAAAAGGCTTTGGTGTTGCCTTTGAAGCGGATGTCGAAATGGTTTGCGGTGCGGAACTCCAGCACCTCCACGCCGTTCGGGCCGGGCGTGTAGGCATAGGGCACGTCGCAGCCTACGAAGAAGCCGTCGCCCGGCCCCAAATCTTCGGTGCCCAGCCGCAGTGTTCCCGCGATGATGTAATAGAGGCAATCAGCGTTATGGCTGTGCAGAGGCAGCGGGTAGCCGCTTTTGAACCAGGCATAGGTCAGGCTCATGCCGGGCATGGAGAAGAGGATTTTGACATGATCCCCTTCGGCAGCCCCTTCAGCCTGCGCGGCCTCAATGCCGGCCTGAATGGTGGGCGTGACACCCGCCATTTCCATGATTGCGCTCTCTTCCAGGCCGGGCGCATCGGCCGCCCGGTAGATCGCAAAGCGGGTTTCAACGTCGTTCGCTGCGGTCGCCATGGTTCTTCTTCCTTTTATATGGGCTTATTTCTGTCGTCATTGCGAGCAAGGCGCAGCAATCCAGACTGCTCCAACGCGGGATTGCCGCCCCCGGATCAAGTCCGGGGCCGTAATGACGAGGGTTATTGCAACGGGTAGACTCACTTATTCTGCCGCAATGGCGAGTTCCGGCTCGCCTTCGCTCACGGCCTCACCCTTGTGGCGCAGCTGCATCCAGCCATCTTCGATCGGCTCGCCCCGCATCAGCTTCTTGTCGATCTTGTAATCATGATAGGCGCGCCATGGATAGACATGGCCCATCTTCGGCACGCGGCCCTGCGAGCGTTGGACGTAACCGGATGAGAGATTCATCAGGCCTTCGGGGTCTTCGGTCACGCCAGCGGGCACAGGCACCGCGAAATCGGCCTTTTTGCCATCCAAATATTGCAGGAAGCGGCACATATATTCGGCGATCAGATCAGCCTTGAGCGTCCAGCTGGCGTTGGAATAGCCAAAGGCGGAAATCAGGTTGGGGATGTTGCCATACATGCAGCCCTTGTAGCTGAAGCTCTCGCCCACGGTGCGGCTCTCTCCATCCACGCTGATGCCAACGCCTTCCATCACTTCCATGTGCAGGCCGGTGGCGATCACGATGATGTCCGCCTCCAGCTCCTGCCCGCCTTTGGTGAGGATGCCCTTTTCGGTGAAGGTGTCGATCTGGTCTGTCACCACATCCACTGCGCCGCGCTTGATGGCGTTGAACAGGTCTGAATCGGGGATCAGGCAGAGGCGCTGGTCCCATGGCGCGTAGGGCGGCGTCCAGTCCTTGGCGTCAAACTTGCTGCCGAGTTCCTTCTGCAGATTGTTGAGCAGCCAATCGCCCATCTTCTTGGGGTTGGTGCGCGAGCGCTTGTACGACATTTGCTGGAGCGTCGTATTCTTCCAGCGCGTGATGTTGTAGGCGGTGCGATCCGGCAGCACATCGCGCAGGAAGTTGGCGATCTTGTCCTTCGCGCCGCGATTGAAATAATAGGTCGGCGTGCGCTGGAGCATGGTGACATGCCCCGCCCCGCGATCCGCCATGGCGGGCACGAGCGTTGCTGCGGTTGCGCCCGATCCGATCACGATCACACGCTTGCCCTTATAGTCCAGATCCTCCGGCCATTGCTGAGGATGGATTTTCGGGCCTTTGAACCGCTCTTCGCCAGGGAAATCCGGGCGGTATCCCGCGGAATAGCGGTAATAGCCGGTGCCCATATAGAGCAGTCTGGCTTGAAGCGTCTTCATACCTTCGGGCGTTTCGACGCCGACGCTCCACAGCGCGTCTGCCGAGCTCCAGCTCAGCGATTTGACGCGGTGGTTGAAGCGGATGGTCTTGCGCAGATCATATTCGTCGACCGTCTCGTTGAGATAGTCGAGGATCGAACCCGCGTCCGCGATGCTTTTTTCATGCTTCCACGGTTTGAAGGCAAAGCCGAGCGTGTGCATGTCTGAATCGGAGCGAATGCCGGGATATTTGAACAAATCCCATGTGCCGCCGAGTGTGGCGCGGCCTTCCAAAATGGCGAAGCTCTTGTCCGGGCAGTGCATCCGCAGGTGCGCCGCCCCGCCAATGCCGGAAATTCCCGCGCCCACCACGAGCACGTCAAATTGTTCGGTTGCCATCGCTCTCTCACTCCAGTCATTCGGTTTTGTGGCCGAACCTGTCATGAGTTGACGTAAGCGTCAAGGCA
>CALMZE010000214.1 GCA_937870585.1 uncultured Sphingomonadales bacterium
CTGGAGCGGGGGCAGGCCGACCTCTTTGAACAGCGTCCAGACTGTCGCGCCTTCCGCGTGTTTGGCAGCGGCCGAACAATCGAAGCGATCCGGGTGAGCCAAAATGTCTGCCGGGGCGTCGCGCTCAACAGCGGTGATCGTGCAGGGAGCGGGCAAACGGATTGACGAAGATTGCTGCGCGTAGACGAACTCGGGCGTCAATATCCCAAGAACAAGCCCTATCAGGCACCATACGCTACGCAAAAATGACAATGAAGATCCCCTGTGATCTACTGTCGGTTAGCGGTAAAACATTGAAATCCGGTTATTATGTAAGCGTGCAAAGGCACCGGAATGGCGGGGTTTCTCAAAATATTGCAGGAAAGCGACGCGCCGATTGATTCGGGCTGCAAATTGATCCATCACTTGCAATGAGGGACAAGAGGAGGTCGCATTGGTTCGAAAACTGCTGCTCGCGGTGGGGGTTGCCGCGTTGAGTGTAACTGTGCCGGGAACCGGCTTTGCCAAAACCAAAGCAGACGCCACATTTTCCTTCCCCAAGGATGAACCGATCCGGATCATCCTGTTCCGGCCAGATATGGAAGTGTCCTCGCTTGGAACCAGCGGGCTCCCCACGCCAAACCCGGACTGGACGGCGGACGCGCGCAAGTATCTGCAAGACGCGCTGGGCAAGAGCCAGAGCAAGCGTTCGATCGAAATCGTGCCCATGTCTGAATTGGCGGGCGATGATGCCAGCTATTTGGCCGAATATCAGTCGCTCTTCCGCGCCGTGGGCGGTTCAGTGATGCTGCACAATTATGCGCTCAAGCTGCCCAGCAAGAAGATGGCGAACGGCAAATATGCGTTCGACTGGACTCTGGGACCGGGCGTGAAGCATCTGGGGGAGCTGGGCGGCGGCAAATATGGCCTGTTTGTCTATGGTTATGATGCCTATGCCACCTCTGGCCGCAAGGCGATGCAGATTTTCACGCTGATTGCGTCGTCTGCCATGGGCTTTGGCATGTTGCCGCAGGGTGGGCAGCATTACAGTTACGCCTCTCTGGTTGACCTTGAGACGGGCAATATTGTCTGGTTCAACTTTTTTGCCGACAAGAAGGGCGATGTGCGCACAGCCGAAGGCGCTCAGGTGCGGGCCGACAAATTGCTGGCCACGCTGCCATTGCGTGAAGGTGAAGTGAGACCCAAGGCTGTGACGACACGCCGGTGATCAGGCGGTTTGCTTTTCTGGCGGGAGCGTTGGCTTGCGTGGCAGCGCCGCTGCGGGCCGAAGCTCCGCGCGCGGGCGCAGGCTATGTCCCTGCCGATCTTGATGAGCGGGGCCTTTGGATGCAGGCCGAAGAATATGAGCGCGAACTGAAACACTCCGCGTTCGTAATGCGAGATCCTGCGCTCAACGCCTATGTGCGCGAGGTGTTTTGCAAAACGGTTGGGCAGGCGGAGTGCAAGGATGTGCGCATCTATCTGATGCGGACGCCCTATTTCAACGCGTCCATGGCCCCAAACGGGTTGATGCAGGTCTATTCCGGCCTGTTCCTGCGCGTGCGGGATGAAGCGCAGATGGCGGCCATTCTGGGGCATGAATATACCCATTATCGCAACCGCCATTCGGTTCTGCTTTACCGCAATGCCAAGAAGAATTTCGGGGCGGCAGCGTTCCTTGGCGGGTTCGGCCTGTTCGGATCGCTGATCCAGTTGGGCATGATCGGTTCGGTGTTCAGTTTCTCGCGCGAGAATGAGGCAGAGGCCGATTCAGGCTCAATCCCCATGCTGGCGCAGGCGGGCTATGATCCGCACGCGGCTGGTGAGGTTTGGCAGCAGTTGCGCGCGGAAATGGATGCGACCGCGCTCGCCCGCAAGAAGAAGAGCCGCAAAGACAAGACAGGCGGCATGTTTGCAACCCATCCGCCCAGTGCAGAGCGCATGACGGCACTAAAGGCGTTGGCGGACAAACAGACACTGCCGGGGGCGACCGACAATCGCCGCGCGCAGTTCATTGCCGCGCTCAAGCCATTCTGGGCCGATTTCGTGGACGATCAGGTGAAGCTCAACGATTTTGGCGGCACTGAATTTCTGCTCGAAAGTCTGTCCAAGGAAGGCTGGACGCCTGATCTGCTTTACGCGCGCGGTGAGCTGTATCGAGCGCGGGGCGCGCCGGATGATCTTGCCAAGGCGGCAGGCTTCTACCGTGAGGCGCTGACGCGACCGGAGGCTCCCGTGGAGGCACAGCGCGGTTTGGGGCTGGCGCTGTTGCGCGCTGGCTCAGTGTCGGAAGGGCGCGCTGCGCTCAAAACCTATCTCGAAAAACGGCCTGATGCACCAGATCGGGCGATGATTGCCATGTTGGCTGGAGGGTGAGGATGCACAAAACAAAGAAGGTCGCGCTTGCATTGCTGGTTTCGGCGGGGCTGATCGGCAGCGCGGCTGTATTGGCGGCGGGTCGTCTCAAACCCGCAGGCGTGGCGGTGGCCGTGGCGCGTTCAGGCCTGACGGTCACGCCCGATCGGGCCTGGAGCAAGGGCGCGCGTCCGGGGCGTCTATCAGAAAGCTGGACGCTCGATGGGCTCAGCATCAATGAACTGACCTTCTATGGCGGCATTGCGGACAATACGACTCTGTTCCGTGAAGTCTCCAAGTCCGAACGGCCTTTACCGCGCTTTTCAAAGACGATGCTGATGCCCGACATCGTCCAATTGTTTGAAAGCAGCTATCGCGTCGCGCTCACCACGCCGTTGTTCACGGTGGATTCGGTTGAACCTGCCCCCTTCGCTGGAACCGATGGCTTCCGCTTCACTTACAGCTTTGCAGTTGCCGATGAAGTGAAACGCAAGGGCGAGGCGCGCGGGGCCATCATCGGCGGCAAACTGTACATGGTCACCTATGAAGCGCCGCGCATTCACTATTACGACCGGGACTATGCCTCGTTCGTCAAGATTGCGGAGAGTGCGAGGATTGTGGCGGTGAAGAAGTAACGGGAGACCGCTAACCGATACCGCGTTTCGTGTCATACCAGTTTGCAATATAGCCCAATACGACCATGAAGACGAGGAAGCCCATCATTGGGAGGAAGCCTTCCTCGCTGGCAAAATGTGGCAGGCTATCAAACTCGCCGCTGACAATCGCGTAGTAGAGAAATGTATAGGCCAATATTGTGAACAGGGTGCGGAACGGATTTGGTCCTGTGACAGGCTCAGCGTAAACATCCGGCAGTGCCGGGCGGGTCATGAGACGTTCGCCAAATTCGTTTCTCAGGGCGCGAATGGCTTTATATTGGTACCAGTCAGTTCGAATGTCCCAAGCCGCCATGAACAGGATGGCTGCAGCTGATACGACCGCAAACATGGTCGCGCGATCCACATATCGATCCAGTTTCAAGAAATGAAATGCTGCGAAAGCCACCAGCGCAATCAGGATGATGATAATCGTATCAAGGGGCTTCACGCCTTTGCCTAAGGCCTTGCTGCGCAGTTCGGCTTCATCGCGTAGCTCAATCGCTTCTTTCTCAGTCAACTGATAGGCACGCCCCTTGGGCGCGATAAAGGCCGGGCCAAGACTTGTTGTGGCGAACCAACTCTGGACATGATTTGTCAAAATCTTTCCCTCCAGACCTTATTCTTGGCGGAAGACTGTGCGGGACGCAAGCGCGTGTGCGGACAGGACTTTCCATGTCTCGTCACGCTGGCATCCGCTTCCCCTTGCCCTTCGCCCCATCCCTGCTATAGAGCCGCGCCTGACCGGCCTTATGCGGGCGTGGCGAAATTGGTAGACGCGCCAGATTTAGGTTCTGGTATCGCAAGATGTGGGGGTTCGAGTCCCTTCGCCCGCACCAGTTTTGCCATGCTGGATGAGGCCAAACGAGATTTCCGGAACTGATAGAGATTGATGTGACCATGCAGACTGTCGAGACGTTGAACGAAGGCCTGAAGCGCGCCTACACGCTGACCATTTCCGCCGCCGCCATTGAGGCGCGTGTGGATGCCGAAGTGAAGAAGGCGGCGCCGCAGGTGCGGATGCCCGGCTTCCGCCCCGGCAAGGTTCCTGCAAATCTGATCCGTAAGATGCACGGTGAAGCGCTTCAGGCGGACGCGCTCAACAACACGGTTCAGGACAGCGTCCAGTCGCTGATTGCAGACAAGGGCCTGCGCCCCGCCATGTCGCCTTCCGTTGAGCTCGGCGAAGGCTATGAGCATGGCAAGGATGCCGAAGTGAAGGTCGCGCTCGAAGTGCTGCCTGACGTTCCGGAAGCCTCGACCGAAGGCCTGAAGCTTGAGCGCCTGACGGTGGAAGCCAGCGAAGCCGAAATCGACGCGATGCTCAATAATTTTGCCGCACAGCAGAAGAGCTTCGAAGAAGCCAAGAAGGGCCACAAGGCCGCCACCGGCGATCTGGTCGTGATGGATTTCGTCGGCAAGGTTGATGGCGAAGAGTTTGACGGGGGCAAGGCCGAGGGCGCTTCGGTGGAAATCGGTTCGGGTCGCCTGATCCCCGGTTTCGAAGACCAGCTGGTGGGTGCCAAGGCCAATGATGAAGTCACCGTGAAGGTGACCTTCCCGACCGAATATCCGGTCGCCTATCTGGCGGGCAAGGATGCCGAATTCGCCGTACTGGTGAACGAAATCCGCACGCCGAAGGAAGCCGTGGTGGACGAAGAGTTCGCCAAGTCGCTCGGCCTTGAAGGTCTGGAACAGTTCCGTGACCTGATGAAGGGCCAGATCGAACAGGAACTGAACGGCCTGACCCGCGTCCACATGAAGCGTCGCCTGCTCGATCAGCTGGCCGCTGCGCATGATTTTGAAGTGCCGCCCTCAATGGTGGAAGCTGAATTCCAGCAGATCTGGGCGCAGCTGGAGCATGAAGCCGGGCATGAGGAAGATCCTGAAGCTGCCCGCGCCGAAATGGAAAAGGATAAGGACGAATATCGCGGCATCGCGGTGCGTCGCGTCCGTCTCGGCCTGCTGCTTTCTGAAATTGGCCGGATGAACAATATTGAAATCAGCAATCAGGAAATGAGCCGCCTGATCATGCAGGCCGCGCAGCAGTACCAGCCGAACCAGCGCGAAGCCTTCATCAACTATGTCCAGAATGATCCGATGGCCGCCGCCCAGCTGCGCGCGCCGCTTTATGAAGACAAGGTTGTCGATTTCCTCTTCGAAAAGGCTGAAATCACCGACCGCGCCGTGACGCGCGAGGAACTGGAAGCCGCGATTGAAGCGGAAGAAGATCCCAACCACGTTCACGGCCCGGGCTGCGGCCATGATCATGGCGATGAAAAGCCGAAGAAGAAGGCTGCCGCGAAGAAGGCCAAGGCCGACGATGCGGCTGAAGACGCCCCCAAGCCGAAAAAGGCTGCCGCCAAGAAGGCCGCCGAACCGGCTGCTGAAGGCGAAGAGGCTCCCAAGAAGAAAGCCACCAAGAAGAAGGCTGACAGCGCCGAAGGCTGAGGCGTTCAGGCTTGATGCTTTGAAGAGGGGCGGTCCTGCGGGGCCGCCTTTTTTCATGGACCCAGCGCATGAAAGGATGATGGCGGAAAACAAAAAGCCCGCCAGGTTCCCCCGGCGGGCTCTTCGTCATCGTGGATGCGTGTCAGGGCTTAGCGGCCCAGACGCCCCAGACGATGATACAGGCTGGAAAACTTGATCGAATCCGGGCTGTCCTGCACCTCGGGCAGGGTCATGTAATGCGCCACCGCCTTTTTCAGCAGCGAAAAGTCTTCCGTGGAGAAGACAGCGCGGGTCTTGGCGGGTTCGGGCATGGTTGGTCTCCTTTATTCCGGCAAGTGCCGGTCTCCCGTGATGGCTGTGCGCCGATTCGTGAACCGGGCCTCTTATACTCCG